>NZ_JAOQKE010000014.1:58921-78785 GCF_025567005.1 Muricoprocola aceti | reverse complement strand
CAATAAGACCCCTTGAAGACGACGAGGTAGATAGGGCAGAGGTGGAAGTGCAGTAATGTATGGAGCTGACTGTCACTAATAGGTCGAAGGCTTGACCAAAAAGCTTAAGAGCGGCTGGAAGAAGCGAAGCGAATTCCGAGTGACCGCGAGTAAGCGAGTATAGTCTGGGAAACACGGATGAAAAAGTATTTACTGTATGCGGTTTTGAAGGTACAACGATTATTATAGAGATTCAGAGAAGATTCAGAGATGTTGCTGGATCTTTTTTTCGTTATAAACGGATAAAAATGTGGAAATGTCAGAGTTTCCCAATTCTGCTTCTTGAAGTAGAAAGAAATCTCTGGTATATTAAAATATGAGTATTCATGAATAAAATTGGGAGAAACGGATATGGTAAGCAGAATAATTGAAATCACAAACAAATCTGGATTACATGTACGCCCTGCAGCTCGTCTGTCCAAAGCAGCAGAGCATTGTTCCTCAAAAGTAGAGATTGTATATGAAGGCACCGTGATTAATGCAAAGAGCCTTTTAAATATTGTATCAAAGGCAATTGCCAAAGGAACAGAAGTGGAACTTCGTTGTACTGGCACGAATGAAGAAGAAGATTTGGAATATATGGCAGAAGCATTCCAGAATCTGGAATAAGGATATAGGATATGACAACAGAAAAACTGGCATTAGAAGTTGTAGAACGACTGGAAAAAGAATATCCAGATGCAGGATGTACACTGGATTATAACGAAGCATGGAAATTACTGGTCAGTGTTCGGCTGGCAGCCCAGTGTACTGATGCAAGAGTGAATGTAGTAGTAAAAGGTTTATTTGAAAAATATCCGAGTGTGGCAGCACTGGCAGATGCTGATGTGTCAGATATAGAGGCAATTGTGAAGCCATGTGGACTGGGAAAAAGTAAGGCACGAGACATCAGTGCCTGCATGAAGATGCTTCATGATAAGTATCAGGATCAGGTGCCAGATCAGTTTGATCAGTTACTGGAGCTTCCAGGGGTGGGCAGAAAAAGTGCGAATCTGATCATGGGAGATGTATTTCAGAAGCCTGCGATCGTAACGGATACGCATTGTATCAGACTGTGCAATCGTATTGGTCTGGTAGATCATATCAAAGAACCGAAGAAAGTGGAGATGGCTTTATGGAAGATCATCCCACCGGAAAAGGGCAGTGACTTCTGCCACAGACTGGTGATCCACGGCAGAGAAATCTGTACTGCAAGGACAAAGCCGTATTGTGACCGTTGCTGTCTGGCAGATATCTGTAAAAAAGAAATTTGACATTAAAGCTGCTGGTCACGGAGTGAACAGTAACTATTATTGGACTGAAAAGGAACAACAGACAGAACTTGACAATGGAACATTAACGTGTTAAAATCTGAAAAATATAGAGGGAATGAAGGCGTTTTGCATAGATTGCAAAGCGCTTTTGTTGTTTTATAGGACAGAAGGAGGAATGTTATGAGGGAAAAAGAAAAAACAGCGATTCCATGATTATTTCATGAAATCGCTGTATCGGGGAGTGCCCAGGAAAGCCACTCCTTATTTTTTATTCTTTTCTACTTCCATAAGCTTCATAGCACGAACCTTTAATGGAAGACCAAACAGTGTGATAAATCCGCTTGCATCGTTGTGGTCATACAGATCACCAGTTGTGAAAGAAGCGAGAGATTCATTGTACAGGCTGTATGGAGAAGTTGTACCTGCTTTAATAATATTACCTTTATAAAGCTTGAATTTGACTTCACCGGTTACATACCTCTGAGTACTCTTTACGAAAGCCTGAAGAGCTTCGCTCAGTGGAGTAAACCATTTTCCTTCATAAACTACCTGAGCCAGCTGGCTGCCAAGTTTTTTCTTAGTCTCCATGGTCTCACGGTCAAGGCAAAGTTCTTCCAGCTGATCATGAGCTTCCATCAGGATAGTTCCGCCTGGAGTTTCATAAACACCACGGGACTTCATACCAACAACACGGTTCTCTACGATATCTACGATACCAATACCATGTTTGCCGCCAAGAGCGTTCAGTTCACGAATAATATCAGAAACTTTCATCTCTTTGCCATTAATTGTCTTTGGAACTCCCTCTTCGAATGTCATAGTTACATATTCGCCTTCATCAGGAGCTTTTTCAGGAGTCACACCAAGAACCAGCATATGATCATAGTTTGGTGCATTGGAAGGATCTTCCAGTTCCAGACCTTCGTGGCTGATATGCCATAAGTTACGGTCACGGCTGTAGCTGTGGCTCATATCAAATGGAAGGTCAATGCCGTGTTTCTTGCAGAATTCAATCTCATCTTCACGGGACTGCATTGTCCAAACATCAGTCATTCTCCATGGAGCAATAACCTTCAGATCAGGAGCCAGTGCCTTGATAGCCAGTTCGAAACGGATCTGGTCATTACCCTTACCGGTTGCACCGTGGCAGATAGTAGTAGCCCCTTCTTTTCTGGCAATTTCCACCAGACGTTTTGCAATGACAGGTCTTGCCATGGAAGTACCAAGCAGATACTTGTGTTCATATACAGCACCAGCCTGTACACATGGAACAATGACATCATCACAGAATTCATCGGTTACATCTTCAATGTATAATTTTGCAGCTCCGGACAATTTTGCTCTTTCATCCAGACCGTCCAGTTCGTTACCCTGTCCGCAATTTACGCAGCAACAGATAACATCGTAATCAAAATTTTCTTTTAACCATGGAATCATGGCTGTGGTATCCAGACCACCAGAATAAGCCAGAATAACTTTTTCTTTCATATTATTAATCCTCCTGTTTGCAACAAACCTGTTATTGTTTGCTCAGCTAGACTTTACTATACATCATTTAAGAAGTGTTTGCAATATTAAATTTGCCAATAATACATATTTATACAGAAGAAAATAGGAACAAATGTATAAATATAAATTTATACTTGCATATTATGCAATTAGAATGTATAATTATGCAATGATAAAACAGACTTATTACAGATGTCTCTTGAAATCTGTAAAAAATCAAGGTATGATAAAGAATCAGTAACGCTGACAGAGATTCTTTGGAAGAAAAGGGAGATTTGGAAAGCAACAGATAGCAGGAAGGAAAAAATGTGATGATAAAAGCAGGTATTATAGGTGCAACCGGTTATGCGGGGGCAGAAATTGTAAGATTACTGATGGGGCATCCGGAAGTAGAGATCAAATGGCTGGGTTCCAGAAGCTACATTGATCAGAGATATGCAGATATTTATCGTAATATGTTTCAGATTGTAGAAGATATATGTAAGGATGACAATCTGGATAAGCTGGCGGAAGAGGTAGATGTGATTTTCACAGCAACACCTCAGGGTTTCTGCGCATCTGTGATCAATGAAGAGATTTTATCTAAAGTAAAAGTGATTGATTTAAGTGCAGATTTCCGTATCAAAGATGTGGCGATTTACGAAAAATGGTATGGTATTGAGCATAAGTCACCGGAATATATCAAAGAAGCAGTTTACGGACTTTGCGAAATCAACAGAGAAGATATCAAAAAAGCAAGGCTGGTAGCTAATCCTGGATGTTATACGACATGCAGCATTTTATCTCTGTATCCACTGGTAAAAGAAGGCTTGATTGATCCGTCTACCATTATCATTGATGCCAAATCCGGTACTTCAGGAGCTGGTCGTGGTGCAAAAGTAGATAACCTGTTCTGTGAAGTGAATGAGAATATGAAAGCATATGGTGTTGCAACGCACAGACATACACCGGAGATTGAAGAACAACTGGGCTATGCGGCAGGTCAGGAAATCGTACTGAACTTTACACCACATCTGGTTCCGATGAACAGAGGTATTCTGGTTACGGCTTATGCCAGCTTGAAAGAAAAAGTATCTTATGAGACAGTAAAAGCAGCCTATGATAAATATTACGAAAAAGAAAAGTTTGTACGTGTGCTGGAGAAGGATGTCTGCCCTCAGACCAAATGGGTGGAAGGCAGCAATTATGTAGATGTGAATTTTAAAATTGATGAACGTACCGGCAGAGTGATTGTCATGGGAGCACTGGACAATCTGGTAAAAGGTGCAGCAGGACAGGCAGTTCAGAATATGAATCTGGTCTTTGGACTGGATGAGAGTACGGGACTGGATCTGGTTCCAATGTTCCCGTAGGAAAGCAGAGGTAATATGACAGAAGAGATAAAGATTCGTGCAATGAAAATAGAGGATTTTGATCAGGTTCATGCCCTTTGGATGAAGATCAGCGGTTTTGGTATTCGCAGTATCGATGATTCAAGAGAAGGAGTGGAACGGTTCCTGAAGCGAAATCCAAAGTGCAGTGTAGTAGCAGAAAAGGATGGCCAGATTATAGGAAGCATTTTATGTGGACACGATGGAAGACGGGGATGTCTGTATCATGTCTGTGTACATCCGGACTATCGGAAACAGGGCATTGGAAAATCTATGGTAGTGTTTGCCATGCAGGCATTGAAGAAAGATCAGATCAACAAGGTGTGTCTGATTGCATTTACCCAGAATGATATAGGAAATGCATTCTGGAAAGAGATCGGGTGGACCAGAAGAGAAGATCTGAATTATTATGATTTTACACTGAATGAGGAAAATATCACGGCATTCAATCAGTAATTGACTGGAGATGAAAAGAAAGGAATCAGGAAAATGGAAACACTGGAAAACTGGCAGGAGAAAGCGGAGGTCTTAATAGAGGCGCTCCCATATATACAGAGATTTCGTGGAAAGATTATTGTAGTAAAATATGGCGGAAGTGCCATGGTAGATCATGAACTGAAGAAGAGCGTGATTCGTGACGTGGCATTGCTGAAGCTGGTAGGCTTCCGGCCGATTATTGTGCATGGCGGTGGAAAGGAAATCACAAAATGGGTGAACAAAGCGGGACTGGAGACAAACTTTGTCAACGGACTGCGTGTGACAGATAAAGATACCATGGAGATTGCAGAGATGGTATTGAACAAGATCAATAAGGGACTGGTATCCATGATGGAAAAGGTAGGAATCCATGCAGTAGGAATCAGCGGAAAAGACGGCACCACATTGAAAGTGGATAAGAAGCTGTCCAAAGGACAGGATATTGGATTTGTGGGCGAGATCAAGGAAGTAAATACCAGACTGCTGGAGGAACTGCTGGACAATGATCTGGTGCCGGTGATCTGTCCGATCGGATCAGATGATGAATTCCATTCTTATAATATCAATGCAGATGATGCAGCCTGTGCTATTGCATCCGCTATGGGAGCTGCCAAGCTGGCATTTCTGACCGATATTGAAGGAGTCTATGAGGATCCATTAAAGAAAGAGACGCTGATCTCCAGAATGACGGTAAGTGAGACAGAGCAGTTCCTTGCCAGCGGAAATGTAGGCGGAGGAATGCTTCCAAAGTTACAGAACTGTGTAGATGCGATTAAGGCAGGCGTCTCCAGAGTGCATATTTTGGATGGAAGAATTGAACATTGTCTGTTACTGGAATTCTTTACCGATAAAGGTATTGGTACTGCAATTATTGCAGATGATGAAGAAGAATAGGAAAAGAGGAAGAACAGATGAATACATATATGGAACAGACGGAACAGTATGTGCTGCATACCTATAATCGTTTTCCTGTAGTTCTGGAATCTGGAAATGGTGTGTATCTGAAGGATACAGATGGAAAGGAATATCTGGACTTTGCCGCAGGGATTGCAGTCTATGCCCTTGGTTATCATTATCCAGGATATGATGAGGCACTGAAAAGCCAGATTGATAAAGTCATGCATACGTCCAATCTGTATTATAATGTGCCGATGGGAGAAGCAGCAGAAAAACTGGTAAAAGCCAGTGGTATGAGCAAAGTGTTTTTTACCAACAGTGGTGCAGAGGCGATCGAAGGGGCGATTAAAGCAGCCAGAAAATATGCATGGTTAAAGGATGGACAGGCAGATCATGAGATTATTGCCATGAATCATTCTTTTCACGGACGCAGTGTGGGAGCACTTTCTGTAACAGGTAATTTTCATTATCAGGAAGCTTTTCGTCCGCTGATGGGAGGAGTAAAGTTTGCTGACTTTAATGACATTGACAGTGTGAAAGCTCAGATAACGGATAAGACCTGTGCAATTATTATGGAAACCGTACAGGGAGAAGGGGGAATTTATCCGGCCGATCCTGCATTTTTGAAGGCGGTACGCCAGATCTGTGATGAAAAAGATATTCTGCTGATTCTGGATGAAATTCAATGCGGTATGGGAAGAACCGGATCTCTGTATGCCTGGCAGCAGTATGGCGTAACACCGGATATAATGACAACGGCCAAAGCTCTTGGATGTGGTGTCCCGGTAGGTGCTTTTGTATTAAACGAAAAGACGGCAGCAGCTTCACTGGTACCTGGAGATCATGGCACAACTTATGGTGGCAATCCATTTGCCTGTGCAGCAGTATCCAAAGTATTTGATCTGTTTGAATCGGAAAAAATTGTGGATCATGTCAATGAAATTGCACCGTACTTTGAAGAAAAACTGGAAGAACTTATGAAGAAATATGACTGCATTACAGCCAGAAGAGGAAAAGGACTGATGCAGGGACTGGTAATCGGAAATGGTGTGAAGGTGGGAGATATTACAAAAGAAGCTCTGAACCATGGACTGATTGTGATATCAGCTGGCAGTGATGTACTCCGTATGGTGCCACCACTGATTATTGAAAAACAGCATATAGACGAATTTGTACAGAAACTTTCTGAGACCATTGATGTACTGACAAAATAGAATAAAAAGGTAACACATAAAAAGGTAACACATAAAAAGAACTCCTGTTGATTATACTAAAATCAAAAAGGAGTTCTTTTTATGTATGGAGTGATGATTGCACTGGCATCAGGTGCACTTATGAGTATTCAGGGAGTATTCAATACGGATGTAACAAAACAGACCAGTCTGTGGGTATCAGCAGCATTTGTACAGTTTACCGCACTTCTGGTATGCCTGGCGGCCTGGCTTCTTTATGACAGAACCAGTTTTGGGAGCCTGTGGGAGATCCAGGATAAATATGTTCTTCTGGGAGGCGCGATCGGAGCATTGATTACCGCTACTGTTATTCGCAGTATGAACGCTCTGGGACCGGCCAAAGCCGCAATGCTGATTGTCATTGCACAGCTGGCGGTGGCGTGGATGATTGAACTGCTGGGGGTCTTTGGTGTGGAAAAACAGGAATTTTCCATGCGAAAGCTTTTGGGACTTCTGATTGCCGTGGCTGGAGTTATTACATTTGAATTATAATTTTGTTACAAAAAATAAAAATACTATTGTAATTTATGGAAAAGTCCGATAGAATATCAATGATTGCATAATTCTGCAATCTTGTTCAGGGAAGCTCCGCTGTATCAGAATCAGAGGAGCATACATATGAAGAATCAGAAAAAAAAGTCAGGAATCATCAGTATTTTGCTGATACTGTCTCTTTGCTTCACTGGGTGTGATACAGTCGGAAAAGAGATTGTATGGAAGAACCGGGAGGCAGAGTCTGCTGCAGTGGATGAGCAGGTGCTGTCAGTGGAAAATATTACGGAGATGTGTACGGAAGCAGAGTCCGGTGTGGATTCCGTTTCTTTCGACAGGACAGAAGAAGTACAGACCGAACAGAGCATGGTACTCTACGCAGATATTTGTGGAGCTGTGCAGGAACCGGGAGTTTATAAGCTCGAGGAAGGTGCACGTATTTTTCAGCTGATTAAACAGGCGGGCGGGCTGCGGGAAGACGCAGATCTGACCAGTGTGAATCAGGCAGAAAAAGTGACAGATGGGATGAAGATTCGTATCTATACGAAAGAGGAAGCTGCCTCGCTGCCGCAGCAGATATGGGAAAGTACAGCTGAATCGGAGCAGACAGCCCCGGTATCGGCAAAGATTAATATCAACAGTGCAGATATTGCGCAGCTGACACAGCTGACAGGCATTGGAGAAGCCAGAGCAGCGGATATCATCGCATACCGGACGGAGCATGGAAGATTTCTGACGATTGAAGAGATTATGAATGTCAGTGGAATCAAAGAATCGACATTCCAGAAAATAAAAGATCAAATTGTAGTGGAGTGAGGAGAAGTCAGATGGCAAAAAAGGTATTAGTGGTCGATGATGAGAAGAATATTGTAAAAGGAATCCGTTTCAGCCTGGAACAGGACGGAATGGAAGTAGACTGTGCATATGACGGAGAAGAAGCATTGAATATGGTACATGCCAGAGAATATGATGTGGTGTTGCTGGATCTGATGCTTCCGAAGGTAGATGGCTTGTCTGTCTGCCAGCAGATTCGCGAGTTTTCCAATGTTCCGGTTGTGATGCTGACTGCTAAGGGAGATGACATGGATAAGATCATGGGACTGGAGTACGGAGCGGATGATTATATTACCAAACCATTCAATATTCTGGAAGTAAAGGCACGAATCAAAGCCATCATGAGAAGAACCGGAAAGGCCGCTGCAGCAGAGACGAAGAGCAAGACCATTGAGGTTGGAGATCTGATGCTGGATTGTGAAGGACGAAGAGTGAGCATTGCAGGAAAAGAGATCAACCTGACAGCGAAGGAATTTGATGTACTGGAGCTTCTGGTATTTAATCCGAATAAAGTATACAGCAGAGAGAATCTGCTGGATATCGTCTGGGGATATGAGTACCCGGGAGATGTGAGAACCGTAGATGTGCATATTCGCAGACTTCGGGAGAAGATTGAAGCCAATCCAAGCGAACCAAAATATGTACATACAAAATGGGGTGTGGGATACTATTTCCAGCACTGAGGCAAAAAGGGGCTGAGTGATCAGCCCTTTTCGATTCTACATGTTATGCCAGAATATAACGGGGGAGACGGATGAAAAAGTTACAGAAATTAATCGAACGAATCGGACTGAAGCGTTATCTGAAAAGCCTGCAGTTCCGGATTTTTATTATTCTTTGTGTGGTAGGAATCGTGCCGATTTTGCTTATGAAGATGAGTATCCTGAAAAACTATCAGGAACAGTCACTGATTCAGAGGGGAAATATGCTGCAGAATCAGTGTGAAAACTTTGCTGACCGAATTGGAGATGCTCTGCAGGGTGACAATCTCCAATTGGACGGGTATGAAACAGAGATGGAACAGCTTGCAACGTTGTATAATGGCCGTATGGTAGTTGTGGATGATGAATTCCAGGTAATAAAAGATACCTTCAATCTTGATCTTGGAAAAACACTGGTATCCAAAGAGGTAGTACTATGTTTTCAGAACGAAAGCAGCCTGACTCACGATGAAGATTATAAGTTTATTGAACTGGCGATTCCAATTCGGGAGTCGGTGAATAAGCAGGTGGTGGGAGCGTTGATCATCAGTTCCGAGACTGCCGATATTGTAGAAAACAGAGAAGAGCTTAGCAGAAAAGTATTTATGCTGCAGATGGGGCTGATCATCATCGTGTTGATTACTGCATTTTATATGTCGGGATATTTGGTTCGACCGTTTGCCAGAGTGACAAAGTCTCTGGAAAAAGTAAGCGGTGGTTTTCTGGATGGTGATCTGATGATCCTGGATTATACAGAGACCAGAGAGATGTCAGAAGCCTATAACCAGATGCTGGCAAGAATGAAGACATTAGATGATTCCAGGCAGGAATTTGTGTCGAATGTCTCTCATGAATTGAAGACCCCGATTACTTCGATGAAAGTACTGGCAGATTCTCTGCTGATGCAGGAGGATGTACCGGCGGAATTATATCGTGAATTTATGGGGGATATTGCGGAAGAGATTGAGCGGGAGAATAAGATTATCAATGATCTGCTGTCTCTGGTGAAGATGGACAAGAAGGCGTCCGATGTGAATATTCAGTCCACCAATATCAATGAGTTGATTGAACTGATCATGAAACGGCTTCGTCCGATTGCCCAGAAACGGAATATTGAACTGACCCTGGACAGTTATAAGCCAGTCATTGCAGAAGTGGATGAGACCAAGCTGACACTGGCTCTTTCCAATCTGATGGAGAATGCGGTAAAATATAATAAAGAAGGTGGCTGGGTACGAATCTCGATTAATACTGATCACAAGTATTTTTATGTGAAAGTAGAGGATAACGGAATCGGAATTCCCAAGGAAGATCAGGAACACATTTTTGAACGATTTTATCGAGTGGATAAGTCACACTCCAGAGAAATCGGAGGCACCGGGCTGGGTCTTGCTATTGCCAGAAGTGGTATTCTGATGCATCATGGCATTATTAAAGTATACAGTGAAGAAGGGGAAGGAACCACCTTTACGGTACGCGTACCGTTAACTTATTCGGAGTAGGCAGGAAAGAGAATATGAAGAAAACGACATTATGGATTGCAGTAGCAGTGTTGATTTTGCTGACAGGATGTGGACAGAAAAAGGCAGATACATCCGGATATCAGGTATTTTATGTGAATGAGGAAGGAAATACACTGATTTCTGCAGACTATCCGTTAAAAGGGGAGGACACACTGGACTGCATTCAGGAGATGTGGAAAAAGATGAAAGAGAGTGTGGCTGGAAGTGGTCAGAACAGTCTGGTACCGGAAGGGCTGGACATTCAGGCACTGGATCTGACCGGCGGCCAGCTGACGATCACGTTTGACAGTGAGTATAACAAGATGAATAAGGTGCAGGAGGTATTGCTGAGGGCAGGCCTAGTAGAAGGAGTTACTCAGTTTGCGGATGTGAAGACTGTGGTATTCCATGTGGGAGAAGATGTGCTGAGAGACCATAACGGGGAACCGATAGGAGCAATGACACGCAGCAACTTTATCAACAATCCGGTTGGCATCAATTCTTACCAGTATGCTTCACTGGTTCTGTATTTTTCCAGTCTTTCAGGAGACAAGATTGTGAAAGAAATGAGGAATGTACACTATTCTACGAATACGACTTTGGAAAAAGTTATTCTGGAACAGCTGGCAGCAGGACCGATGAACAGCAAGCTTAGTGGTGTCCTTTCAGAGGAGGTGCGGGTTCTGGATGTAAAAGTCAGTGAGAAGACCTGTACACTGAATCTGAATCAGGCATTTCTGGATACAGTGGCTGGAACAACAACACCAGAAGTAGTGATTTATGCCATGGTAGACAGTCTGTGCGATAACCTTGGAGTAGATAAAGTGCAGTTCCAGGTAGAAGGATCGTCAGATGTTGTCTACGGAGACAGCCTGAGTCTGGCCGGACCATTTCATCGAAACAGTGATATCATAGAGATTCAGGAGATACAGGAACAGGTGACTGAGGCGGCAGAAAGTGAAAGTCAGGAGCTGGGAGAGCCACAGATCGGTTTGTAACAGCCAAAAGAAAGGGTGTATTTTGAAAAAACGCAAATTGTGTGTGCTCTGTCTTCCGATTTTGCTGTGGTTTCTAGTGACTGCTATCTGGGAGCAGCGAGAGCCCGAAAGGGCTCCCTGGCCATGGCAGGAGGGAACACGGCTGGAAGTGACAGGCACAGTAGATCAGATACATACCAAAGAGAAAAATCAGACAATTATTCTAAAAAACATTTCTATTTCTACAAATGATGTGAGTGATACAGATGAGGATCATTTCACAAATTCAATGTCAGCGAATTCAGCTGATACAATATCCGAAATAAAAATACAGATGCAGCATCAGGAAACGGTGCAGATCGGGAATCGGATTTGTGTGTCTGGCTATTGCCAGTATTTTACAGGGGCGCAAAATGAAGGAGAATTTGATGCAGAACAGTATTATACTCTGCAAAAGATCTCGTTTTGTCTCAAAAAAGGTATCATCTTAAAAAATAATGGAACTGTGGACATTATAAAAGAAACCTGTCGCATGCTAAGAGAACATGCCAAAATGGTTCTGGAGAAACTGATGGAAAAAGAAGAAGCGGGGGTCATGGAAGCAGTGCTGCTGGGAGAAAAAAGCAATCTGGACCCGGAAATACGCAGTTTATATCAGAAGAATGGTATCATTCATGTGCTGGCGATTTCAGGGTTACATATTTCCATGATTGGTATGTCTTTGTTTCATTTCCTGAGAAAAAGAAGATTGGGTTTTGGAAGTGCAGCTTTCATTTCAGGTATTCTGATCTGGTTTTACGGGATGCTGACCGGATTCCCGGTATCAGCAATCAGAGCTGTGATGATGTTTTTCCTGTTTCTTGGAGCTCAGGTACTGGGAAGAACCTATGATATTCCAATAGCCATGACGGTATCTGGAGTGAGCATGTTGTTTTTTCAGCCAGAGCTGTTAACACAGAGTGGATTCCTGTTATCTTACAGTGCAGTGGCAGGGGTGGCTGCGGCGAGTGCACTGCCGGAAACACGTCCGTCTTTGGAAGCACTGAAAGTCAGTGTAGTCTCCTGGTTGATGACAGCACCGATTGTGGCCTGGTTTTATTATCAGCTTCCCATCTATGGAATTTTACTGAACCTTCTGGTGATTCCATCCATGTCTGTCATTGTATTGATGGGAATATTGGGATTATTGACAGGAATCTTCAGCGCCGCAGCGGGAACCTTTCTGCTGGCACCGGTACATTATCTTTTGCAAATTACATTTGCGTTGTGCAGACAATGCGGCAGAATCCCCGGGGCACAGTGGGTAACCGGTCATCCTGCGCTCTGGAAGATTGGCATTTATTATCTGATTCTCGTACTGTTGTTCGAATTTTTGATAAAAATCGAAAAAATAGATTTGATAAAGACTGCATTTGGAATTATACTAGGAGTAGGTATTTTAGGTTACCGGGGATCATGGGACTGGACGATGACGTTTCTGAATGTGGGGCAGGGAGATGGAATCTGCATTCAGACAGAAAAAGGTAATATCTGGATGATGGATGGAGGAAGCAGTACCAGAGATCGTCTGGCACAGTATTGTCTGGAGCCATATCTGAAGTATCAGGGAGTCAGGCAGGTGGAATGCTGGATGATATCTCATTTTGATCAGGACCATATCAGTGGACTGATGGAGATCCTGGAAAACTATGAGCGGGGACCTGCTGGTAAAAATGTAAATGGCATCACAGTCAAGCAGATTCTGATACCAGATCTTACGCTGGAGGATGAAAAAGAGAAAAGACATATGCTGGAACTGGCTGCGCATTGCCAGATACCAGTATATCAGTGTGCAAAAGGAACAGAGCTGGAGCAGGATGGAATGTACATTCGGGTATTAAATCCTGTTGTACAGAAGCATTATGAAAGTCCGAATGCAGGATCCATGACTCTTTTGGTTTCTTTCCAGGATTTTTCAGCACTGCTGACTGGAGATCTGGAAGGAAGCGGAGAACAGCAGGTTGCAGAGGCACTGGAAGAAAACGTGGATGTACTGAAGGTGGCACACCACGGATCCAGAAACAGCAGCAGTGAGGATTTTTTAGAAAAAGCAGGAGGAGCCAGTGCTGTGATATCCTGCGGAGCGGGAAATTCCTATGGACATCCGCATTCGGAGCTCCTGGACAGATTAAAGAGAGCAGGATATAAGATCCTGCGGACAGACCAGGATGGGATGATTCGTTTTAAAGTAAAAAAGTAATGACAGATAGTCAGGAGAAAGGCAGGGAGCAGGATGGAAGCTGACAGAACTGCATTAACGGAAACGATTCGGGAAAAGGCAGAAGCAAGAGAGAAGGATCTGCTCAGCCCTTATGCAGCTTTAAGTGTGGAATCAAGAGGCAGAGACCTTAAGGAAGAACCTTGTGATATCAGGACAGCATATCAGAGAGACCGGGATCGGATATTGCACTGCAAGGCTTTTCGTCGGCTGAAGCATAAGACACAGGTATTTCTGTGTCCACAGGGAGACCATTACCGGGATCGGCTGACTCATACCCTGGAGGTTTCACAGATTGCCAGAACCATCAGCTGTGCGTTGTCATTGAATGAGAATCTGACGGAAGCAATCGCCCTGGGACATGATCTGGGGCATACACCATTTGGTCATTCTGGAGAACATGTATTGAATCGACTATGTCCGGATGGATTCATTCATTGTGAGCAGAGCGTCCGTGTGGTGGAAGTCCTGGAAAAAAAAGGACAGGGACTGAATCTTACCTGGGAGGTGCGGGATGGCATACGGAACCACCGCACCAGTGGGCATCCGGCTACGCTGGAGGGCAGATGTGTCCAGCTGGCAGATAAGATCGCCTATATCAATCATGATATTGATGATGCGGAGCGTGCCGGTATTTTAAAAGAATCTGATATTCCGACACCTTATCGAAGAATTCTTGGGAGTACCACAAAGGAACGGTTGAATACTATGATTCATGATATTGTGGAAAACAGTCAGGGAAAGCCGGAGATATTACCTACGGCAGATATTGAATGGGCAATGCAGAACCTGCGGGCCTTTATGTTTCGTAACGTCTATACCGGAAGTGTGGCAAAGGCGGAAGAAGGAAAAGCGGAACATATGATACGCGCATTGTATGAGTATTATACAGAGCATCTGGAAAGCCTGCCAGAGGAATATCTGGTTATGATTTATCACCGGGGGGAAGGCGTAGAACGGGTAGTATGCGATTATATTTCCGGTATGACAGATCAATATGCCATGGCAAAATATACAGAACTATTTATACCGAAACTATGGCAGTTTTAAGATTACTTATGTTCCGCGAAGCGTGTTGCTGTGAGCAAAGTGAACGGGAACGTTTTAAGGAGTGTTTATGTTTTATTCAGAAAATCTGATCGAAGAAGTCAGGATGAAAAATGATATTGTGGATGTGATTTCCAGTTATGTTAAACTACAGAAAAAGGGAAGTTCATATTTTGGACTCTGCCCGTTTCATAATGAAAAATCACCTTCCTTTTCAGTTTCACCGTCCAAGCAGATGTATTATTGTTTCGGATGCGGAGCAGGAGGAAATGTGCTGACCTTTATTATGGAATATGAGAATTATTCCTTTCCGGAAGCATTGAAGTATCTGGCAGACCGGGTTGGTGTAGAACTTCCACAGCAGGAGATGAACGAAGAGATGAAGAGGCAGCAGGATCTGAGAAGCAGGATCCTGGAGCTCAATAAAATGGCTGCAAAGTATTATTATTATCAGCTGAGAACAGAGAATGGCGCCCATGCCATGGAATACCTGAAGGGCAGAAAACTAAGTGATGAGACCATTCACAAGTTTGGACTTGGTTATTCCAATAAGTATGGAAATGACCTTTACAAATATCTGAAGAGTAAGGGAATCAGCGATGAATTGCTGGCGCAGTCGGGACTGATGAATGTGGATGAAAAAAGGGGAATGTATGATAAGTTCTGGAATCGTGTGATATTCCCGATTATGGATGTTAATGGAAGAGTGATTGGATTTGGCGGCCGTGTGATGGGAGATGGAAAGCCGAAGTACCTGAATTCACCGGAGACAAGGGTATTCGATAAGAGCCGGAATCTGTATGGACTGCATATCGCCCGGACATCCAGAAAAAAGTATATGCTGGTATGTGAAGGCTATATGGATGTGATTTCCATGCATCAGGCCGGATTTACCAATGCAGTAGCTTCGCTGGGAACGGCGCTGACTTCCCAGCATGCCAGTCTGCTGAAGCGGTATACGGATGAAGTAATACTGACCTATGACAGTGATGAGGCAGGAGTCAAAGCAGCTCTGCGTGCGATTCCGCTGTTAAAAGAAGCAGGGGTAGCAACCAGGGTACTGTCTATGCTGCCATATAAGGATCCAGATGAATTTATTAAAGCACTGGGAGCCGAAGAGTTTCAGAAGCGGATTGACCAGGCTCAGAACAGTTTTTTATTCGAAATTGATGTATTACAGAGAAATTATGATATGCAGGATCCTCAGAGTAAAACAGCCTTTTACGAAGAAACCGCAAAAAAATTGATGACCTTTGATCAGGAGCTGGAACGGGAGAATTATATTGAGGCAGTAGCATCCAGATATGGTGTGGGATTTGACGCTTTACGTAAGCTGGTGAATCGAATGGCTATGAAGAATGTATCGATTCCGAAGACTACGGTGAAGATCAAAAGCGCCAGACCAGAGAAGGATGAAGGCGTGGTAAAGTCCCAGAAACTGATGCTGACCTGGCTGATTGAGTACCCATCTCTGTATCTTTTGGTCAGACAATATCTCAAAAAAGAAGATTTTTCCACAGAACTCTATGAAACTGTGGCAGGTCTTTTGTTTGAACAGTATGAATCCGGAGAGCGTAATCCGGCAAAGATTATCAATCATTTTACAGAACCGGAGGAGCAGAGAGAAGCGGCATCCCTGTTTAATACGACCATTCAGGTGGAGACAAATGCAGACAGGGAGAAGGCATTTAAAGAGACACTGGGCAAGATTCTGACATACAGTCTGGAGCAGCGCACAGCGAATCTGGATCCGACTGATATGAAAGGACTTCAGCAGATTATTGCTGACCGGAAAAAACTGACACAGATACAGAAAATAAGAGTGGATTTTGGGGAACAGTAATTCCACGGAAGATGGAGAAACTATGCAGTTATCAAAAAGATTAGAAGCAGTGGTGAGGCTGGCCGGAACCTGCCAGTGTATTGCAGACATCGGAACCGATCACGGATATATTCCAATCTATATGGTGGAGCAGCATCTGGCGGAAAGAGCGATTGCCATGGACGTAAATAAAGGACCACTGGAGCGGGCACAAAAGAATATCCAGGCCTATAGGATGGAAGATAAGATTGTAACCAGACTGTCGGATGGAGCGGCAGCACTAAAGAGTGGCGAGGCAGATGGCGTGATCATTGCCGGAATGGGAGGTCTCCTGACCATACGTATTCTGGAGGCAGGCGAAAAAAATCTGAAAACAGTGCAGACGCTGGTACTTCAGCCTCAATCGGAACTGGAGCAGGTAAGAAAGTTCCTGGCAGGACATGGTTATCGGATCACGGCAGAGAATATGGTACTGGATGAAGGAAAGTATTATCCGATGATGCGGGTGGAACATGGAACACAGGAGAACTGGGAAGAACAGGAATATGCATTTGGAAAATATCTGATTGCAGCAAGGAATCCTGTATTACTGGAGTTCCTGAAGAAAGAGGAAAAGCTTTGCGGGGAAATCCTGAGTTCTCTGGAAGGGAAAAGTGGAGAACATATTGAAAGAAGACGGGCGGAAGTACAGGAAAAGAAAGAGAAAATCCGTCTGGCAAAGGAGCAGATGAGATGACCATGAAAGAACTGACACAGAAACTGGAAGAACGGTATCCACTGGAAAAAGCAGAAAGCTGGGATAACAGTGGATTGCAGGTGGGACGGAAAAATAAAGCAGTACGAAAAGTATTTCTGGCACTGGATGCGACAGATGCAGTAATAAAAGAAGCAGCAGAATGGAAGGCTGATATGCTGCTGACGCATCATCCACTGACATTGGATGGAATCCGTCAGGTACAGGCAGAATCTTTGACCGGACATAAAATTTTTACATTGATTCGAAACGATATCTGTCACTATGCCATGCATACCAATTATGATGTGGTGGAAATGGGAGAAGCAGCAGGTGAGATGATGAAACTTCAGCATCCGGAAATATTGGAGATAACAGGAATAAATGAAAAAAATGGTATGCCGGAGGGAATCGGCCGGGTGGGAGCTCTGGTACGTCCGGTGACTGTGGAAGAGTGCGCGCAGATTGTGAAACGTATTTTTGGGCTGGATACGGTAAAAATATTTGGTGATATGGATCAGGTGATCGAACGGGTGGCGATCTGCCCTGGATCCGGAAAAAGTATGATTGGAACTGCCATCAGAAAGAAGGCGCAGGTGATGATCACCGGCGATATCGGACATCATGATGGAATTGATGCGGTGGATCGGGGGATCGCTGTGATTGATGCAGGACACTATGGACTGGAGCATATCTTCATCAGCCGCATGGAACAGTACCTGAAATCGCAGTTTCCAAATCTGGAGATAAAAAAGACAGAGTGTGGCAATCCATTTCAAGTGATGTAGAACTGAAAAAAGGAGAGACTTAAGATGCAGGAAAAAATGTTACAGGTAAAAATTGACGGAAAAGAAAAGACATACCGGGAAGGTACCCGCTATCTGGATGCTGCACAGGAGTTTCAGAAATATGCAGACAGCAGAATTGTGCTGGCATCGGTAAATGGCAGATTAAAAGAGCTTACTAAGAAAATGAAAGATGGGGAAGAGATTTGTCTGCTGACGTTGAAAGATAAAAATGGATTTATGACCTATCGTAGAAGCATGATTTTACTGATGCTGAAAGCTGTTTATACGGTAGGAGGGTTTGAACTGGTGGATCGTGTGGGCGTTCATTATTCCGTAGGAAGTGGATTCTATGTGACCATTTCCGGCGAGAAAAAAACAGAACTCACATTTTTGAAACAGGTGGAGCAGACGATGCGGGAGATGGTGGAAAAGAAGCTGCCGATTACCAAGACATCCATTTCCACAGATGAAGCCATAGAGCTGTTTCGCAGACTTGGCATGGAAGATAAGGAAAAACTGTTCCATTACCGGATTGCCTCTAAGGTGAATATTTACGATCTGGCAGGATTTAAGGATTACTTTTATGGCTATATGGTACCGGATACCAGTTATCTGGATCAGTTTACTCTGATACCTTTTGATGAAGGATTCGTGCTTCAGATGCCAAAGAGATCAGAACCGGATAAAGTGCCGGAGTTTCGGGCGGATGCCAAGCTGTTCCAGGTACAGAAAGAATCTCTGAAATGGGGAGAGATGATGAAGATTCGTACGGTAGGAGACCTAAATGAACGGATTGTGTCAGAAAGTGTGCATGACCTGATGCTGGTACAGGAAGCTCTGCAGGAGAAGAAGATCAGCGAAATTGCTTCGATGATCACAGCGCAGCCGGAAAAGAAGCTGATTATGATTGCAGGCCCTTCTTCCTCGGGAAAGACTACATTTTCCCACCGGCTATCCACACAGCTGGCAGCGAATGGCATGAAACCGCACCCGATTCCGATGGATAATTATTTTGTGGAACGGGAAGATACACCGAGAGATGAAGATGGAAATCCAGATTATGAATGTCTGGAAGCAATTGATATCGATTTGTTTAACCGGAATATGACGGATCTGCTCGCCGGAAAGGCAGTGGATATGCCGATATTTAACTTTAAGACCGGAAAAAAAGAATATAAAGGTAATGTTCTTCAACTGGGACCGGATGATGTACTGGTAATAGAAGGGATCCATGGATTGGATGACAGGCTGTCTCATTCACTTCCGAAGGAAAGTAAATTTAAGATCTATATCAGTGCGCTGACCCAGTTAAACATCGATGAACATAACCGGATTCCGACTACAGATGGCAGGCTGCTGCGAAGAATCGTCAGGGATGCAAGAACAAGAGGAACGCTGGCCAGGGATACGATAGCTATGTGGCCGTCTGTCAGAAGAGGAGAAGAAGCGCATATTTTCCCATATCAGGAAGAAGCAGATGTAATGTTTAACTCCGCCCTGATCTATGAACTGGCTGTCCTGAAAGTGTATGCGCAGCCACTTTTGCTGGGGATCAGGAGAGAAGAACCGGAATATCAGGAAGCAAAGCGACTTCTGAAGTTTCTGGATTATTTTGTGAGCATTCCGAGTGAGAATATCCCGTTAAATTCACTTTTAAGAGAATTTGTGGGCGGAAGCTGTTATCAGGTATAGCGTTTCATCAAATATTATTTGACAAAAATGCGAGGATCAGTTATAGTATCATCTTGTGAGTAAGGTAAATGATCGCGGCTGGCAGGCCGAAAGGTGCCAGACGAGGAAAGTCCGGGCTTCACAGGGCAGGATGCCGGATAACGTCCGGTGGAGGCGACTCCAAGGATAGTGCAACAGAAATGTACCGCCTCTTTTGAGGTAAGGGTGGAAGGGCAGTGTAAGAGACTACCGCCTGGCTGGTA
>NZ_JAOQKE010000014.1:667-58693 GCF_025567005.1 Muricoprocola aceti | reverse complement strand
TCACAGCTATTTATTGTCCGCTGCCGTATTTCTGTTCACAGTATTTGCAGCGGTATACTTCTTTTTCCGGATCGGTCAGAGTAAAGATCTGATCCAGTCCCTGTTCAATAGAAGTGATACATCTCGGATTCTTGCATTTCAGGATATTGACAATCTTTTTTGGAAGAGTCAGTTCCCTTTTAGCAACAATCGCCCCATCTTTGATAATATTTACCGTAATATTGTGGTCAATGAATCCCAGAATATCGATATTTAGCATATCGATCGGACATTCCACCTTGATGATGTCTTTTCTGCCCATTTTGTTGCTGGTGGCATTTTTGATAATCGCAACAGTACAGTCCAGTTCATCCAGCTTCAGATAATGATAAATGGTCATACTTTTGCCGGCTTCGATATGATCCAGAACAAATCCTTCGTTTAACTGTCCTACATTTAACATAAGTTTTCACACTCCTTTTTCGAATTACTGGTCGCGCCATTTCAACAGTGTCAGAATCAGGGCCATTCTTGCATAGACGCCGTACTGGACCTGTTTGAAGTAGGCTGCTCGTGGGTCATCATCAACTTCTACAGAAATCTCGTTTACACGAGGAAGTGGATGGAGAACCAGCATATCAGGTCCGGCCAGTTTCATCTTTTCTTTATCCAGGATATAGAAATCCTTCATACGTACATAATCCTCTTCATTGAAGAAACGTTCCTTCTGCACACGGGTCATGTAGAGCAGATCCAGTTCTGGAAGGGCGTCTTCCAGACGAACGACTTCTTTATAAGGAATATTGTTTTTAGCCAGAACATCTTCACGGATATAGCTTGGTACACGAAGCTCCTCCGGAGAGATCAGGACAAAGCGTACATTTGGATAACGGATCATGGCATGGATCAGAGAATGAACCGTACGTCCGAATTTCAGGTCTCCGCAGAAACCAATGGTCAGGTTATCCAGGTGTCCTTTCAGGGAACGGATAGTCAGCAGATCGGTAAGCGTCTGGGTAGGATGCTGATGTCCGCCGTCGCCTGCGTTGATGACAGGAATGGATGATTTGGTGGAAGCTACATAGGCAGCACCTTCCTTTGGATGACGGATCGCACAGATGTCTGCGTAGCAGGAAATCATGCGGATCGTATCAGCAACGCTTTCTCCTTTGGCAGCAGAGCTGCTGGCGGCCGAAGAAAAACCAAGTACCTGACCACCCAGATTGATCATAGCAGCTTCAAAACTGAGTCGTGTGCGTGTACTTGGTTCATAAAATAAAGTAGCAATTTTAAGGCCATCACATTTATGTGAATACTTGGAAGGGTTCGCTTCAATGTCATTCGCAAGATCAAGAATACCGTCGATTTCTTCTACGGTAAGATCTAAAGGGTTCATCAAATGTCTCATCTAATTATCTCCTTTTCGTATACTCTGTAAACAGTATACACGAAAAGTTTAAAATAGCAAGCAGAAAAATCAGTGTTTTACAACTTTTTCAAACAGAAGCCCTGTGAGAAACCAGACAGGGGCATAGTCCAGACGGATGACACCATGAAAATTCAGAGGAGCATTGCTGTAATCCCAGGGACAGAGATTATGTTTTTTTAAAAGGGTACCAGTCAGATACTCCATGGTAAAGATGCCATTCATGTAGAGTATACCACGAAGAGCGATATTTTGGTTTTTCAGTTTTCTGGACAGCGGTCCTATGATGGCAGCCATGCCATAGATCGGGAACATCCAAACGGAAGAATGACCGATCATCTTATAATCCTGGCGGGACAGGGAATGCAGGCTGGTCCAGAGAAGCTCCAGACACCAGCCACAGATGCCGCATTTCATAAAGTTCTTCATAGAGTCAGTATGTCCAGAAAGCGAAAAAGTATGCTACTTGAAAAAAAGATGAGGTATGATATACTAAAAAATAATATGCCGTGTCCATAAGAACAGAGGACAGGCAGGAAAAGTAATGAAGTATCAAATGAGGAGAAATTATGACATACGAGGAAGCGAGAAGCTATCTGGAGGAAATGAATAAAACCGGAATTGTGCTCGGACTGGAGAGTATGGAACATCTTTTGGCAGAACTTGGGAATCCACAGGATCAGCTGAAGTTTATCCATATTGCAGGAACCAATGGAAAAGGTTCTGTGCTGGCTTATCTGTCTACTATTTTAAAAGAAGCAGGATACCGGGTGGGACGGTATATATCCCCGACATTGTTTTCTTATCGGGAGCGTATTCAGGTAAATGAGGAATATATCAGCCGTGAGGCAGTGAGCTGTTATGTGGAAAAGATAAAGCAGGCTATTGAACGGATGCGGGAAAAGAATATGCCGGATCCGACGATTTTTGAAGTGGAAACGGCAATGGCCTTTTTACATTTTGTGGATCAGAACTGTGATATTGTTGTTCTGGAGACTGGCATGGGTGGTGACACGGATGCTACCAATGTGATCCGCACGACGGTGATGGAAGTCATCGTATCCATCAGCAAAGATCACACAGCATTTCTGGGAAATACACTGGCTGAGATTGCAGGACACAAGGCGGGCATTATTAAGCCGGGAACGGTGGTAGTATCTGCAAAGCAGGCACCGGAAGCCATGGCTGTGCTGGAAGAAAAAGCCAGAAGCTGCAATGCTGTATTAAAAGTAGCAGACTGGGAGCAGGCAGAAGACATCCGCTATGGTCTGGAGGAGCAGAGCTTCTCTTATGGTCATGACCGTGACATCTGCATTTATCTTGGTGGAAGTTATCAGATCAAAAATGCGGTGACTGCCTATATTGGTGTGCAGGCGCTGAGGGAACTGGGCTATTCGATCAGTGAGGAGCAGATGCGGCAGGGATTCGCAAAGACACGATGGAATGGAAGATTTACTGTGCTGCAGAAAGATCCCATGGTGATTATTGATGGGGCACATAATCCGGATGGAGCAGCAGAATTGGAAAAATCCATTTGCCAGTGCCTGAAAAATAAAGAGATCTATGCGATCTGTGGGGTTTTTCGGGATAAGGAATATGATCAGGTGTTGCATTGTATTCTGCCCCATGTAAAATCGGTGATTACTATTCAGACACCAGGCAATCCAAGGGCACTGCCTGCAAAGGAACTGGCAGAAGCTGCAAAGCAGTATTGTCCGCAGGTTCATGCGGAAAAGAATATAGAAAAAGCGGTTCAGGAGTCTGTGGAGCAGGCAAAAAGGTCGGATGGTGTAGTACTGGCATTTGGTTCCCTGTCTTTCCTTGGTGAGATCCGAAAAGCAATAAATGAAAGGAAAACAGTAGTAATATATGATTGATTTATCAGAATTAAGAAACCAGATCGATGACATCGACCGTCAGATTGTGGATTTATATGAAAAACGTATGGCTGTCAGCAGTCAGGTGGCAGAATATAAGATTGAGACAGGGAAGAAAGTCTTTGATAAAGAACGGGAGGACTCCAAGCTGGAGACATTAAAAGGGCTCACACATAATAATTTTAACAGCCATGGAATCGAAGAACTGTTTCAGCAGATTATGTCCATGAGCCGTAAGCTTCAGTATCAGCTGCTGACCCAAAAAGGTGTGGTAGGTAAGCTGCCATTTACAGAAGTGGAGCAGCTGGAGAAGAAAAATGTCCGGGTTGTATTTCAGGGTGTGGAAGGTGCCTACAGTCAGGCAGCCATGAAAGCATTCTTTGGAGATGAGATCACTTCCTTTCATGTAAAACAGTGGAGAGATGCGTTAAGCGCTATCTCAGAAGGAATGGCAGATTTTGCAGTACTTCCAATTGAAAATTCGACTGCAGGTTTTGTCAGTGAAATCTATGATCTGTTATTGAAATACGATGATTACATTGTTGGAGAGCAGATCATAAGAATTGAACATAAGCTGCTGGGATGTCCGGGGGCTAAGCTGGAGGATATCCGCAGTGTCTATTCTCATGAGCAGGCGCTGATGCAGTGTGAACAGTATCTGAATCGTCACCGCAACTGGACACAGACTGCACTGGAGAATACAGCAGGTGCGGCTAAGAAGGTGGCAGAAGACCATGATAAGACACAGGCTGCAATTGCCAGTGCGATTGCCGGAGAGACTTTCGGACTGGAGATTCTGGATGAGAATCTCTGTGAAAATGATGTGAATTCTACCAGATTCATTATTGTATCCAATCAGCGCATTTTTGAAAAGAATGCGAAAAAGATCAGTATCTGCTTTGAACTGCCACATCACAGCGGATCATTGTACAATATTTTATCCCATTTCATTTATAATAATCTGAATATGAGCAAGATTGAATCCCGCCCGCTTCCGGGAAGAAATTGGGAGTATCGTTTTTTTGTGGATTTTGAAGGCAATCTGAATGACAGCGCTGTAAAAAATGCAATCCGTGGCATTACGGAAGAAGCGGCAAATATGAAAATACTTGGAAATTACTAAACAGGAGCAAGCTATGACAAGAACAGAAGAATTAATGATCTATCGCAATTTTGAAGATGGAAGAATCTTTGAAGATATGATCTGGATATTGGACCATTACGAAGAAAAAGAAGAAAGCAGCGTATTGAAAGAGATGTATTATGAAACTGCTCACGGACTGATTGAGATGGCCGGGAACTTTGGCTTCGCCGGCAATCTCTGGCATAATTATCTGACCTATCTGCTGGTGAACAACGAGAACGTGTTCAGTACTTCCTGTGAGATTGTAGGAAGAATAGAAGGTACGATTAATGAGCTGGTCAGACATGATTTTGAGATTCTCCGTGCACTGTATCAGTTTGATTTCGGAAAATTGGATGAAAAGCTGGGGGTTACCGGTATGCAGTATCTGAGAGCATATCAGAACAGTGGATCCGGAAAACAATTCAACCAGAGAATTCGTGACCGTATCGATACTCTGACCCGGGAACTGGAAGCTTCCGTTTCTGTGGAAGAATTTATGGAACATATGATTCATTTTTACAAAGAATTTGGTGTAGGCAAGCTGGGACTGCACAAAGCTTTTCGAATTGTGCATGACGAAGCGGGAGTGAAGATCGTGCCGATCACCAGAATCGCTCATATGTGCCTGGAAGATCTGGTAGGATATGAAGCGGCAAAGCAGAAGCTGATTGATAATACAGAAGCATTTATTAAAGGAAAAAGAGCGAATAACTGCCTGCTTTTTGGAGATGCGGGAACCGGAAAGTCTTCCAGTATCAAAGCAATCTTAAATAAATACTATGACCAGGGACTTCGTGTGATTGAAGTATACAAGCACCAGTTCCAGGATCTGAATGATGTGATTGCCCAGGTAAAGAACCGTAATTATAAGTTCATTATTTATATGGATGATCTGTCTTTTGAAGACTTTGAGATTGAATACAAGTACCTGAAAGCAGTGATTGAAGGTGGACTGGAACGCAAGCCGGATAATATCCTGATTTATGCAACATCCAACCGCAGACATCTGGTAAGAGAGAAGTTCAGCGATAAAGAGGAAAGAAGAGATGATCTTCATTCTTCTGATACGGTACAGGAAAAGCTGTCACTGGTGAATCGTTTTGGAGTGCAGATCTTCTTCTGCGCACCAAGTAAGAAAGAATTCCAGAACATTGTCAGAACGCTTGCAGAAAAGAATCATGTGGTAATGGACGAGGACGAGCTGCTCCTGGAAGCAAATAAATGGGAACTGTCCCATGGCGGATTATCAGGAAGAACCGCACAGCAGTTTATCGATTACCTTCTGGGAAAGATGTAAGTATTTCAAACCAATAACAATAAAGGAGAAAAGAAGATGGCTGTCACACTATTTGCTGCGATCAATGTTGGTTCCTATGAAGTGGAAATGAAGATTTTTCAGTATGTGACACGGAAAGAGTTCAAGGAGATCGATCATGTCAGATACCGGATTGAACTGGGAAAGGATACTTATACCACAGGTAAAATCGGGGTAGACAAGATTGAGGAGTTGTGCAAAGTACTGAATGATTTTGTAAAGATCATGAATGGATATAAGGTAAAAGTCTACCGTGCCTGTGCCACCAGTGCGGTCAGAGAAGCAGAGAATCATATGTTGCTTGCTGAGTACGTGGAACATATGACAGGAATTCATATGGAGATTCTGGACAACTCTGAGCAGAGATTCCTGGATTATAAGTCGATTGCTTTTGGAGAAAAGGACTTTTACAAAATAATCCAGAAGGGTACAGCCATCGTAGAAGTAGGCGGTGGAAGTGTGCAGGTATGCTTATTTGATAATGACAAGCTTGTGACCACGCAGAATATCCGTATCGGAAATTTGCGAATTCGTGAGAAAGTAGCAGATTTTTCCAGAGAAACGCTTCATACCGAGGAAATGGTGGAAGAACTGATCAATAATGATCTGGAAAGCTTTAAAAAGATGTATCTGAAGGATCGTGATATCAAGTGCCTGATTATTACCGGAGATTACATCCTGGAACTGCTGAAAAAGCATGAGGTCACGGCAGAAGAATTTCGTGCCATGTACGATGCTATCATTTATAAGCACCCGGAAGAGATTGCCAAGGAGTATGGAATCCCTTCAGAAAGTGCCTCTCTGATTCTTCCTTCTGTTACGATCTATAAACGCATCATCGAGGAATTAGAAGCAGAGGCGATTTATCTGCCGGGCACCTCATTAAGCGATGGAATCGCTTATGACTATGCTCAGAAAATGCGTTATATTAAGCCGGAACATCAGTTCAATGATGATATCATTGCAGCTGCCCGTATCATTGCCAAACGATATCAGGGAAACAAAGGACATATTCGCAATCTGGAAAAACTGGCATTGTCCATTTTTGATAAAATGAAGAAAATCTCCGGGCTGGGAGAGCGACAGAGACTGCTTTTGCAGATCGCAGTGATTCTTCACGGCTGCGGCAAATATATTAATTTATCAGATGCAGCTCAGTGTTCTTACAGCATTATTATGGCAACAGAGATTATTGGGTTGTCCACTGCGGAAAGAAGCATTATTGCCAACGTAGTAAGATACAATACAGTAGAATTTACCATGGAAGATGTGCTGACCCAGCAGCTGCGGCCAGAAGATTATCTGGTGATTGTGAAACTGGTAGCTATTTTACGTGTGGCTAATGCACTGGATCGCAGTCATAAACAGAAGTTTGAGCAGGTACGGCTGATCTTAAAGGACGCACAGCTGGAAATTGTGGTGGATACCAGTGAAGATATCACACTGGAAAAAGGATTGTTTCCACCAAAAGCGGACTATTTTGAAGAAGTATTTCATGTACGGCCAATGATCCGTAAGAAAAAGAATCTATAGGGAGGGAGCACAGGTGAATACAGAGTATTACAAACCGGACTATTACAGAAACAGGGAAGACAGCTGGATCAGTTTTGATGAGCGGGTACTCAGTGAGGCAAGAGATAAGAATATTCCTTTATTTGAACGATTAAAGTTCCTGAGTATCACAGCATCAAACCTGGATGAATTCTTTATGATTCGTGTGGCATCCCTGAAAGATATGGTACATGCAGGCTATACGAAGAAAGATATTGCCGGCATGACAGCTCAGGAACAGATTGATCTGATTCTGAAACGCGTACATGATATGGTGAATGTACAGTATTCTACTTATGAACGCAGCCTGGTACCACTTCTGAAGCAGAATGGGCTGGAGATCATTGCCACTCATGAGGAATTGTCAGAAGCTCAGAAAGAATATGTAGATCGTTATTTTGATGAGAATGTGTATCCTGTGCTGACTCCGATGGCCATGGATTCCTCCAGGCCGTTTCCTTTGATTCGTAATAAAACATTGAATATAGGAGCACTGATTTCAAAAAAAGGCAGTGAAGAAGAACCGCAGTTTGCAACGGTACAGGTGCCTTCGGTATTGACAAGGATTGTGGAGATCCCATCTGGAAAAGATGGAATGCGCAGTGTGATTCATCTGGAGCAGGTCATCGAACGGAATATTGGCAAACTGTTCCTGAACTATGATGTAGTTTGCGCACATCCATACCGGATCATGCGAAATGCGGATCTGACCATTGAAGAAGATGAAGCCGCGGATTTATTAAAAGAGATTCAGAAACAGCTGAAAAAGAGACAGTGGGGAGAAGTTATCCGCCTGGAAGTGGAAGAAGGCATGGAAAAGCCGCTCCTGAAAATTCTCAAGAAGGAATTTGATATCAAAAATGATGCGATCTTTTTAATTAATGGACCACTGGATCTGACATTCCTGATGAAGATATATGGAATGGAAGGATTTGAAAAACTGAAGGAGAAAAAATATATTCCACAGCCAGTACCGGCTCTGATGCATACAGAGGATATCTTTGAAGCTATCCGGAAGCAGGATATTTTACTCCATCATCCATACATGACCTTTGATCCGGTAGTGAATTTCGTAAAACAGGCAGCGAAAGATCCAGACGTACTGGCGATTAAACAGACCCTGTATCGTGTCAGCGGTAATTCACCAATTATTGCAGCACTGGCACAGGCAGCGGAAAATGGCAAGCAGGTGTCTGTTCTGGTAGAATTAAAGGCACGTTTTGATGAGGAAAATAATATCGTCTGGGCAAAGATGCTGGAAAAAGCAGGCTGCCATGTCATCTATGGCCTGCTGGGACTGAAGACGCACAGTAAGATAACGCTTGTGGTAAGACGAGAAGCAGATGGTATTCGCAGATATGTGCATCTGGGAACCGGAAACTACAATGATTCCACGGCAAAGCTCTATACAGACTGCGGTCTGTTAACCTGTGCTGAACCGATCGGAGAAGATGCGACAGCGGTATTTAATATGTTGTCCGGCTATTCCGAACCAAAGAACTGGAATAAGCTGTCCCTGGCGCCACTTTGGCTGCGAGATCGTTTCGCAGAACTGATTCAAAGGGAAACAGAACACGCCAGAAATGGAGAAGAAGCTCATATCATTGCCAAAATGAATTCTCTGTGTGACCGTGATATTATTGCATTGCTTTATGAAGCTTCTGCGGCAGGTGTGAAGATCGAACTGATTGTAAGGGGAATCTGCTGTCTGAAGACTGGAATCCCGGGAATCAGTGAGAACATTACAGTTCATTCAATTGTGGGAAATTTCCTGGAACATGCCAGAATCTTCTATTTCCGCAACAATGGTATGGAAGAGTATTACATGGGAAGTGCGGACTGGATGCCGCGAAATCTGGATAAACGTGTAGAGATTTTATTCCCGGTGGAAGATGAGAAGCTCAAAACAGAACTGGAGCATATTTTGCAGATTCAGCTGGAAGACAATGTGAAATCTCATATTTTACAGCCAGATGGAAGTTATGTGAAGGTGAACCGGAGAGGAAAGAAGCGGCTCTGTGCACAGGAATATTTCTGTCAGGAGGCAGTAGAAAGGGCTAAGCTGCCAAAGGAACCGGGAAAAGACCGGGTGTTCATTCCAGAAGAGTCTTTAACAGAATAGTTAGAAAAACAGGCGGTTCATCAATGAAAGATGAACCGCCTGTCTGGTATTTTAATAAATGTATACGGATGTGCCCACCGGGCAATGACTATAGATATAATTCAGAACACTTCGGTTTACACGTACACAGCCATGGGATTTGGCGCCTACGCGGCTGCTGTTGACGAAATTGTGGAAGGCATTTCCGTTTGGATTGCTGGATGTTCCGGTGCCTGGTGTAAAAGTAATAACCGGACCGCCATATTGACCAGAACCGTTTTTCTTCAGAATCCGGTGCATACCAGATGAAGTACGACTGTTCCAGCTTCCAACGATGCATGGATAACTGCCTACCAGTTTCCAGTTTCCTGCAGAACCCTTAAAAATATTGGTACGATAAGTATACTGGGAAATCCAGATGAAATATTTTGTTCTGCTTCCCAGTCCTTTGCTGTTAATGAATTGTTCCTTTACTTCAGTGGAGTAATCAGAACCACGACTGTCCAGTCCGGTATATTTCAGAAAGGAACGCTTCACCTGAATAGAGGAGCCATCACTGGTATAACCTTTTACTTTGGAACCGTGTTTGCTTTTTACAACAAGTTTTGTACCGGCCTTCAGAGTAATTTTGCTTCCACCGGACAGATTGCTGGCATTCACAGTTTTCTTAACTTTTACGGTATAGTAAGGAGCACGCACAGATTTTACAGTGGAAGAGAACTTGACAGCCTTTACGGTTATGACATCAGAAGGACTGCTGTAGATAACAGAACCATTCACTTTACGAAGGCTTCTGATGCGGAACTTATAGGTAGTATTTTCTGTCAGATTTTTGATGGAGGTCTCTTTTGTTTTGGAAGAACTGATAGTCTTGATTATATCATAAGAACCGGTGCTCTCATTATAAGACTCGATCACATATCCGCCTGCATTGTTAACACGACTCCATTTTAAGGTAACATAAAGGCTGCCTCTGGATTTCAGATAAAAGTTAGATGGCGTCTTAGGTGCATTTACCCGTGGTGTTACGGCAATTACAGAAGAAAAAGCGCCACTTTTACCGGACTTGTTCAGAGCACATACTTTATAATAAGAGGTAACACCGATGGTGCCCTTTACAGTGCAGGAAGTGGATGAGGTTTTCTTCACCAGTTTTTCCTGTCCGCCATTATTATCTACACGATAGACTGCATATTTTTTTGCTTTGGAAGCTTTGTTCCATTTCAATTTGATGGAAGCATCACTGGAGGTTGCTTTTAATCCAGTTACTTTCCCAGGCACAGAAGCTGCACTGGCAGTAGTACAGCACAGGCAGACCATAAGAAAGATCAGTGGAAAAAGCGTTTTCAAGTATCGTTTCATAGTTTTCCCTTTCTTTCAATAAATAATAAATTTAACAGTATATTTTATTATACTGTTAGAAAAAAGGGATGTCAAACGTAAAAAGCAACGAAAGGCGCTTACCTTGACATATATTTTTTTTTCCCATATAATTTGAATAAAAAATAAGCGAAAAAAGGAAAATTTATGATAGAAAATAAAGAATACAAAAAAGAACAGCAGACATTGAAAAGAAAGAAAATAGCAGGATACCTCGGATGGTATACACTGTTATTTGCACTTGTCTCGGCTGGTGTTTTTGTGTGGTTCCTGGAGAATCAAAAGAGTTTTTGCTGGACCACGGATGCCTCTTCTCAGTATATACCAAAAGTTTCTTATTTTATTACATGGGTAAAGGAGACATTGCAGAATCTTTTAAATGGAGAACGGGCTTTCCGAATATATGATTTTCATATTGGCATGGGGGATTCTGTGCCATTACATACAGAACCGTTATATTGGCTTTATCTGTTGTTCGATGAGAGTCAGTTGGAATTTGCATATGGTTTTCTGATTGTACTGAGATTTTATCTTTCCGGACTGAGTCTGACCATATTTTTGAAGTATTTTCATTATGACAGATGGCAGTGTCTGACAGGAAGCATGGTTTATGTATTTTCCGGGTATGGGCTGTTTGCAGGGATGCGTCACAGCCATTTTATTATACCAATGATGACGCTTCCGATGCTGCTGCTGGCCATGGAAGAGATCTATCGGAAAAAACGATGGTATCTGTGTACCATGTTTGTGGCAGTAAGCCTCTGGTGTGGCTATTATTTCACTTATATGAATACGCTTCTGATGGGAGTATATTTCCTGATACGATTTTTCTGCGGAGAGGAAAAGAAAAGTATCCGGGAATTCTTGCTGAGAATGCGCACCATTATTGGGTCATATCTGTTGGGAATTGGCATAGCCAATATTACTTTTTTCAATACTTTCGCAGATTACCTTACTTCTTCACGTACAGGAGTAACGGCAGAACAGAGGATTTCTTTATGGAACTATGGAAGCGGATGGATAGAAAAATTATACCAGAGTTTCCTTTCTGCTGCCATAACACCTGGCAGATGGATGTGGCTCGGATTTATTCCTCTGTCCTATATCTGTGTCGAGCTTCTGTTTTTGCGAAAAGGGAATAAAACACTGAAAGCTGCTTTTGTGACAGGAACGGTATTCTGTCTGATCCCTGCATTTGGATTGGTATTCAGCGGATTTGGAGCATTGAATAACCGTTGGTGTTATGCCATTGCCATGCTTGTGGCGGTGATTACAGCGAAGATGTCAGAAGAACTGAAAAAAATGTCAGGAAGAGATCTGTTGCTGACCTTGCTCTTTGCACTGCCCTATCTGTATCTTGGAATCGGCAGACTGTTGCTTCGTCAGGAGTATAAACCTTCTGTGGTAGTGGCTGGTATTGGATTCCTGGGAACCTGGATAATTTTGTTGATGTTGAATTACCGGAAAAAGATACCGGAATGGATGAAGCAAAGTGCGATCCCGGTGATTGTGGTCATTTCTCTGTGGGTAAGTGGTGTATATCGGTACTGCGGATATTTTGCAGGTATGGCACATGAATTTACTACAGCAGGAAAAGTAATAGAGCAGGCCACCGATACGCCTTTGAAAGTATTAGATGAACTGGATGACACTGGCTTTTACCGGTCTTATTCCAGAAAAAGTGAGTCTAATGTACAGGGAGCGTCCATGATGCTGGGCTATAACGGAATCGTTTATTATTCCAGTACCCTGTCAAAGTCTATGATAGATTTCTATCGGGAAATGGGCTTATCTTCCTGGAGTCTGGTCAGAGTGAAAGGATTTGATGCAAGAGGCTTTCTGGATACCCTTGCATGTGTCAAATATCAGGTTCCGGAAAGTGACTCAGACAGTGAGATTCCATATGGATATGAAAAAGTGAAAGAAGTATTACGGGATGACGTATATTATACAATCTGCGAGAATCAGAATGTACTTCCACTTGGATACTGCTATGACAAGGTACTTTCATGGGAGAATATGGAAAAACTGGATACGGCTCAAAGACAGGAGGCCATGCTGCAGGCGGCAATTGTGGAGAATGAGACAGTACAGGATCAGAATTACATGATGGATACCAGTGAACTGACCATATCCGGACAAAAAGTGCCGATACAGAGAATAGAATGCAGCGATGGTGTTACGTTTGATGGAAAAGAGATAAAGGTTAAGAAGAAGAATGCAGAGATGACGATCTGGTTCGATGGTCTGGATGATTCGGAGACTTATATCAACCTGGAATCACTGAGTATGAAGAATGCCAGTAAAGTATGGTTCTATTTTGATGCAGATGAGGGAAGCTACGATATTTCTTATTATTATCATGGCGATTATAATACCTATGCGACAGGACAGGAAGATTATCTTTTTAATTTGGGATATGCAGAGAAGGGAAAGACTTACTGTACGATCAGATTTGGTAAAAAATGTACGATGACGGTAGATGATATTTCTGTGTATTGTCAGCCAATGGAAAAGTTGACTGAATATGTGCAGCAGAGGAAAGCCGCTTCGCTGGAGAATGTAACAGAAGAAATGAATTCCGTATCCGGAACGATAGATACAGAAAAGGATCAGCTTCTGGTCCTGAGTATTCCATACCAGAATGGATGGAGTGCTTATGTGGATGGGGAAAAAGTACCGATTCGAAAAGTGAATATTATGTATATGGGACTGGACCTCAAAGCAGGGACACATACAGTGGAACTGCACTACGAAATGCCGGGAATCCGTATAAGTATAGTGATTTCCGTGGTTTCCTTTGGAATCTTTGTAGCAGCATTGATGATAAGGAGGAAAAAAAGACATGAAGAAAAGTAAAAAAATAATTCCGACTGTTACAGGTATAGCGGCCACACTGGCCGTACCAGTGTGTGCGCAGGCTTCTCATACAGTAACCTTAAGTGTGGCAACAAATGCAGATTTCCCGCCTTATGAATATTGCGAAGATCAGGAAATTGTTGGGATTGATATGGAGATCGCAAGGATGATTGCTGAGGAACTGGGCATGAATCTGGAGATCTGTAATATGTCTTTTGATTCCATATTTGAGTCAGTGGAATCAGGGAAGACACAGATTGCCATGGGAAGAATTGTAAAACCGGAAGAGGACAGTGAGACACTGAGTTTTTCAGATGGATATATGTCTGTGAACTATGCCATTGTGACAGCACAGGAATATCCGGAGTTCCAGAAAGAAGATCTGGAAGGGAAAAAAGTCGGAGCTGCGGATGCATTACATGGCGCTTCACTGGCAGAAGAACTGAGCCCGGATCATACAGTTGTTTATGAGAAAGAAGAGGACGCTGTGGAGGCATTGGAGAAAGGTGAGGTCGATGCACTGGTTCTGGATGAAAAAGCGGCAAGATATTTTTGCAGCCAGCAGGAGCGCCTGTATATTTGCGAGCGGATTTCAGATGAACAGAATTTTGTGATTGCAACAGGGGCAGAAAAAGAAGACTTGCTTGCAGATATAAATGATGCTCTGGCTACGATGAATGAGACTGGTGAACTGGATAAGATCGTAGAAAAATATCTGGGCGAAGAGAATGAAGAAACGGAAGAAGCGACAACAGAATAAAACAGGAACTTAGATTTTATGACGAATCCTGCGAAAAGTTTTACTTGCAATCACAGAATGAAGTATATATGATAAATAGGAACCGAATGTAAGGGTTACGATGAACTAAGAGATTGGAAGATGAAGAAAAGATGACATATGAAGAAGCGGAAGCTTATATCAATAGTGTACCTAAGTTTACCTCAAAGAATAAACCGGAGAATACGCAGGAACTGATTTGCAGAATCGGACATCCAAAGCGGAAGATGAAGGTAGTCCATGTGGCTGGAACCAATGGAAAAGGTTCAGTCTGCGCGTTTCTTTCTTCGATGATGACAGCAGGCGGAAAAAGATGCGGATTATTTACTTCCCCTCATCTGGTAAAGATGAACGAGAGATTTCAGATTGATAATATTCCGGTCAGTGATGAAATTTTTCTTGGGGCTTATGATAAAGTGATGAAGATTGTGAAAGAGATGCAGGAAGATGGATTTTATCATCCGGCTTATTTTGAACTTCTCTTTGCGATTGGAATGGTGATTTTTGAAGAAGAAGGAGTGGAATATCTGGTTCTGGAGACCGGTCTGGGCGGAAGGCTGGATGCAACCAATATTGTAGAGCATCCGATTGTGACAGTCATTACCTCCATCAGTCTGGATCATACAGAGATCCTTGGAGATACCATAGAAGAGATTGCAGGCGAAAAAGCAGGTATTATTAAGCAGGGGGTACCAGTTGTCTACGATGGCAGAGAGAAACGGGCAGAAAAAGTAATATGCAAAAAAGCAGAAGAACAGAATGCCAGGGCAGTGCCACTGTATGAAGAGACTCTTCATATACTGGGATCCACAGACCATAGTGTGGATTATACGTTTGATGCACCGTATTATTGCGGACAGAAAATTACGGTACCTTATCTGGCCCCGTATCAGGTACGAAACAGTGCACTGGCACTTCTGGCCATGGAAGAGATCGACCCACAGCATGAGATTTCACTTGAGACTCGTCTGAATGCGATCCGTACTACCCGCTGGCAGGGAAGAATGGAGACGGTTCTTCCAGGAGTCATTGTAGATGGTGCACATAATGAAGATGGTGTACATGAATTTGTACGTACCCTGCGTCAGGTTGGAAAAGGCCGCAGAATTGTCATGCTGTTTTCTGCGGTGGTAGAAAAGAACTATGAGGAGATGGTACATACCATCTGCCAGACGGGCTGCATTCAGGAAGTTGTTGTAACAGAGATTCACGGAAGCAGAATTGTTCCGGCAGGGGAACTGGCAGAAGTATTCCACAGATACACTGATGTACCGGTGACTCCGGTGTGCGATATAGATGATGCCTTTGCACTTGCGCTGGAAAAGAAAGGGGACGGACTGCTGTTCTGCGTGGGGTCCCTGTATCTGGTAGGAGAAGTGAAGAGAGTAATAGAGGAGAAAAAGCATGATTAACTATGAAGAAGAACTGAAAAAGTTTCATCCCAGCTTGGATGTAAATGAAGCAGAAGATGCTATATATAAAAGGGACTTTACGGATGTTACAGATATTTTAAAAGAAATGATTCAGGAAGAAAAGAACAAGAGGAGATAAGGGGGACACGCTATGAGATGTATTTATTGCGGGACACCTTTATCTGCAATTGATTATTGTACCGGATGTGGAGCAGACGTGACGCTGCAGAAGCGAATTGTCCGTATATCCAATCTGTTATACAATGAAGGACTGGAGAAGGCCAGTGTCAGGGATCTGTCTGGCGCAATTTCCTGTCTGAAGCGAAGCCTGAAGTTTAATAAAGAGAACATTGATGCCAGAAACCTGCTGGGTCTGGTGTATTATGAGACGGGAGAAGTGGTTTCCGCCTTGAGTGAATGGGTCATCAGTAAGAATACCATGGAAGAAAATAATGCGGCAGATTTCTATATTGCAAAGCTGCAGTCCAATAAAAACAAACTGGAGACCATCAACCAGACTATAAAGAAGTATAATCAGGCGCTGCTGTACTGTAAACAGGACGATGAGGATATGGCCGTGATTCAGCTGAAAAAGGTTCTGTCTCAGAATCCCAATCTGATCAAGGCTTATCATCTGCTGGCGCTGATCTATATGAAGCAGCAGGAGTACGAAAAGGCAAGAAAGCTGTTGAAAAAAGCGGCACAGATTGATACTACGAATACAACCACACTTCGCTATCTCCATGAGGTGGAAGAGGCTACAGGAGTGGGAACCAATCTGAACAAAAGCAGCAGGAGATTTCGAAAGACGGTAGATGGGGAAGAGAAGGAACCACATCTTCTGGGACCGGTAACTTATAAGAATGGTAATGATATCATCATCCAGCCAACCACATTCCGTGACAGTTCTACGATGGCTACCTTTTTGAATATTTTCATGGGATTTGTACTGGGAGCAGCATTGATCTGGTTCCTGGGAATCCCGGCAAATACCAGAAAGATCAACCAGGAAGCAAGCAAATCTGTCACAGATGCGAATACCAAGCTGGCTTCAGAAACTGCTAAAGTCACCAGCCTGGAAAAGGAAATCGAAGATTATCAGGCTAAAGTGGATGAGGCGAATAACACGATGCAGGCTGCACAGGATAAGGCAGATGGATATGATACCCTTCTGAAAGCAGCCACTGAGTTTATTTCCGGAGATCAGAATGCAGCAGGAAATACACTGGGAGAGATCGAGGCAGACAGTATGGAAGGTGAAGCCAGGACATTATATGAAAGTCTGCTGAACAGTGTGAAAGGCGCCATGTACAGTTCACTGTACAGTCAGGGAGCAACGGCCTATTCATCAGGAGATTATAAGACAGCAGCAGAGGCGTTGAAAAAAGCAACAGAAGCAGATCCGACACAGTATGATGCCTGGTATTATCTGGCATTTTCATACTATAATCTGAATGATACGGAAAATGCAGACAAGACTCTGGCTGAAACAATCGTCCGGTTTCCTCAGTATGAGGAACTGCTTTCTTCTTATATTACAGACAGTTCCGTGCTGACAACAGCGAAGTCCAAGAGTACTGGAAACACTGCGGACACACAGAGTAGTTCTTCTGACAGCAATCAGACCACCAGCACAGAAGCAGGTCAGACTACGCAGGATGCGTATACAGCAGCGGATCAGAACAGTGTAGCACAGGATGCCGGAAATACAGATACTGGCAATGGCTATTATGATGAAAATGGTATCTGGGTACAGACGTATTAAAAAACAAATGAGGAACCTCGAAAAAGGGGGCTGCCGCAGACAATGCGGTGGCTCTTTTCTTTTGCACAAGATAAGTAAATTCAAGTGAAATAGTGAAAGGGAGAGTATAAATGGAACAGTATTTTGAAATTTCAGGAACTGATTTACAGATCTTTCTTCCAGAAGAAGTGGATCATTTTAATGCGGAACAACTGAGAAAAGAAGCTGATCGGATTTTGCAGAGCCGGAATATCAGACGGATTGTGTTCGATTTTTCCAGAACTCAGTTTATGGACAGTTCCGGTATTGGAGTCATTATGGGTCGGTATAAGAATATGCGTTTTATGGGAGGAACAGTGATTGCCGTACATGTGAATGAACGAATCAGGAGAATTCTGACACTGTCCGGTGTCTATAAAGTCCTGGATATATACGAAGGACAGGCAGTGCCATCTAATATGTTTTAAGGGGGAGAACATGAGCGAGACGAATGAAATGAAACTGGAATTTGACAGCCGTCCATGCAACGAGAGCTTTGCCAGGGTGTCAGTGGCGGCTTTTATGACACAGCTGAATCCTACACTGGAAGAGGTGGCGGATGTAAAAACGGCACTTTCTGAGGCTGTGACCAATGCCATTGTACATGGATATGAAAATAAAGTGCAGAAAATATACATAGAGTGCCGCATGGAAGATCAGGAACTTCTGGTGAAGGTTACGGATTATGGAGTGGGAATCGAAAATGTGGAACTGGCTATGCAGCCACTTTATACAACCAAACCGGATGAAGAACGTTCTGGCATGGGATTTGCATTTATGGAGGCCTTTATGGATGAATTGTCAGTGGAATCAGAACCAGGAAAGGGAACCACTGTATGTATGCGGAAAAGAATAGGAAGATTTGAAAGGAAGTAGAGATGGATCGCACCCTGTGGCTGATTGAATGTGCACACCAGGGGGATAAAAAAGCAAGAGAAGCAGCGGTAGAAGAAAATATGGGACTGGTCATGCATGTGGTGAAGCGTTATCAGGGAAAAACAACAGATATGGAGGATCTGATTCAGATCGGCTGCATTGGCTTGCTGAAAGCAGTGGACTATTTTGACCTGAACATGGATGTTCGCTTTTCAAGCTATGCTGTACCAATGATTCTTGGAGAAATCAGACGTTATCTGAGAGACGATGGGATGCTGAAGGTCAGCAGATCTCTGAAAAATATCGCATATCAGACATCAAAGACCAGGGAAATGCTGACGGTACAGATGGGAAGAGAACCATCCATAGAGGAGATCGCAGACGCAACCGGAGTGGAAAGAGAAGAAATTGTCATGGCTATGGAAGCCTCTGCGGAACTGGAATCCCTTCAAAAATCTGTATATCAGTCAGATGGAAATGAAATCTGTCTGGAAGATAAGGTGGAAGACAGGAGAGATGCCGTCAGTGAACTGATGAATCATGTTTTGCTTGAGAATATGCTGAAGGTACTGGATCCAGAGGAAAAAAGTCTGATTCATATGCGTTATTATGAGGAAATGACGCAGTCTCAGATTGCTGCAAAAATGCAGAAAACACAGGTTCAGATATCCAGGATGGAAAAAAAGATACTGAAGAAAATGCGGTTATGTATAAAGGACTGAAAAATGGAAAAGATAGAGACAGAAAATATACACCGAAAAGAGGGATCATGTGGCAACAGAAACCTTATATCTGAAGATTGACAGTAATGTTCTGGTACATCAGAAGAATCTGACCGTGAAGGATATTGCACAGACAGCCTGTGCCAATTCGTCTGTACAGAATAAAATACAGACGCTGAAACTGAGTAATCTGCAAATATCAAAACCTGGAAGATATGTAAAGTCGGTTCTGGATGTGCTGGAGGCCATACAGAAGGAGTACCCATCTCTGAAAATTGAGAATCTGGGCGAAGCGGATTTTATCATTACTTATGAAGAAGAAAAGGGAAAAAGTCGTTTGATCGGATATCTGAAAACAATCCTGGTCAGTGTCCTGAGTTTTTTTGGAGCAGCATTTTCTATTATGACATTTAATAACGATGTGGATATCCGTGGATTATTTGCAGATGTCTATCTGTTATTTACAGGGCAGACTTCAGATGGCTTTACGGTACTGGAGCTGGCGTATTCTTTTGGACTTGGGATTGGCATTATTTTATTTTTTAATCACTTTGCCGGAAAAAGAATCGAAACGGACCCTACGCCTATGGACGTACAGATGCATACCTATGAGCAAGATGTGAATCAGACAATTATGTCCAATTATGGGGTAAGAAAACAGCAGGAAAAGACAACGGGAGAAAAAAGGTGAAAAGATTAGTGATCCAATATGTGGTTATGGCAGCCGGAGCCTTCAGCTGTGGATTTCTGGTAGCAGGAGGTGTGATTGCCCTGATCGTAGGGCTGGGAATTATAACTAGACTGACTGGCATCACCCATACGGCAAAAGAAAACAGATGGTATGAAAGTATGATTTTCCTGGGAGCGGTATTTGGAAGCTGCCTGACGGTATACCTGCTTCCGGTACCTCTGGGAAGAGCAGGGCTTCTGGTGCTGGGACTCAGTGCAGGAATTTATACCGGAGGGTGGATTATGGCTCTGGCAGAGATGGTGCATATGTTTCCTGTATTTTCCCGCCGCATTGGGATTACCACAGGAATCGGGGCGATTATCTGGAGTCTGGCTCTGGGAAAAATGACCGGCAGTCTGCTGCAGTTTTATGAGAACTGGTAAAGGAGAAAAAAGATGAGTGCAAACGCAGAAAAAGAAGAAACAGAAAAGTCAGAGAACAGAGAAAAAAGAAATCAGTCATATCAGGAATATGTAAAAAAAGTGACACCAAAACACAGTGTGATAAAAAACTGTCTGAAAGCATTTGTAACAGGTGGAGCGATCTGTCTGCTTGGACAGATATTACTTCATATGGGAAATACACTGGGGCTGGATGAAGAGACGGCAGCAGGATGGTGTTCTGTGATACTGGTACTGCTCAGTATTATTCTGACGGCTGCAGGTTGGTATCAGCCACTGGCTAAATTCGGTGGAGCAGGAACACTGGTTCCGATCACCGGATTTGCTAACTCAGTGGCGGCACCGGCAATTGAATTCCAGAAAGAAGGACAGGTATTCGGGATAGGATGCAAGATCTTTAATATCGCCGGACCGGTAATTCTGTACGGCATTTTTACCAGTTGGGTGCTGGGTGTGATCTATTGGCTGATCTGACAAAAAAATATAAGAAGAAAGGAAAAAAATATAATTGTTGTAAAATAAAGTTCCACTTACGGGATAAACATGGTATAATTATCACCAGAAATCTGAGGAGTGAGAACGATGCTTTTATTATTTTTTCTTGTATGGATTATTTTCAACGGGGCGATTACAACGGAGATTTGTATCTTTGGAGTTGTAGTTGCCTTTTTGATGTTTGGATTTGTATGTAAATTCATGGATTACAGCTGGAGAAAAGAAAAACTGCTGATCCAGAGAAGCGGATATTTCCTGCTTTATCTGGGCAATCTCCTGATCGAGATTGTAAGGGCGAATGTGTCAGTATGTCACTTTGTATTATCTGACAGAGATGAGATTCACCCGGTGATGGTATCTTTTCATACTACATTAAAGTCCGGTCTGGCCAGGGTGATCCTGACCAATTCCATTACACTGACGCCGGGAACTATTACTGTATCGCTTCAGGGAGATGAGGTGATTGTTCATTGCCTGGACCGGTCGCTGGCAGAGGGGATGGAAAACAGCAGCTTTGTAAAGATGCTGGAACATATGGAAAGGATAGGTGAAACAAATGGAAATCTATAGCAAATGTCCGTGGATATTTTCTATCATATTGATTTATCTGGCGGTATTGCTGTTCCTGTGTCTGCTTCGCGCAGTGAAGGGACCGACGATTGCGGACCGTCTGATGGCAGGAAATATGATGGGAACCATAGTTATGGTTATTATCTCGATCCTTGCCCTGTATCTTCAGGAAGGATATCTGGTGGACATTTGTCTGATCTATGCCATGATCAGTTTCCTGGCGGTAGTAGTTCTGACAAAGGTATATACCGGTGTCTATCTGGAGAAAAAAGATCAGGAACAGAAAAGACAGGAGATGAAAGCGGCAGCTGGAGAAAAAGAACAGACAGCATTGCCGGAAGACATCACAGAAGGGGAGGAGCAGCATGGTAATTCTTAGTTGGGTGCGTCTGGCACTGGGAATTATTTTTTTACTGATTGGTATGTTTTTGTTTGGCATACAGATTCTTGCATTATTTAAATTTCGTTATGTACTGGACCGCATGCAGGCAGCGGCCATGGGGGATACGCTGGGAATCGGAAGTTCTCTGCTTGGTCTGATGCTGCTGTCCGGATGGAATCTCACCACAGCAAAGCTGGCGCTGGTGGTGATCTTTTTATGGTGTTCCTCACCGGTATCGTCTCATCTGATTGCCAGACTGGAGGCGGTGACCAATCCAAAGCTGGAGCAAAAGTGCGAGGTCCCAGATGAGATACGAAAAAGTATAGAAGAGCAGAATCAGCAGAGAGGGGATGCATAAATGAAGATCTTTGAATATATGCTGCTGGCATTTCTGGTATTGTGTGCCGTTTCCGTCAGCTTTTCTAAAAATCTGTTAAACTCTATTTTGATTTTTATGAGTTTCAGTCTGATTATGTCCATCATGTGGATATTGCTGCAGTCACCGGATCTGGCCATTACAGAAGCCGCGGTAGGTGCGGGCGTGACGACGATTCTGTTTTTTGCCACTTTGAAAAAGATTCATGGCATGGAAGCGGATCAAGATCAGGATGGAGAAGATCAGGGAGGAAAAAGACATGAATGAAAGCAGACAGGAGGAAAACAAAAAGCCGGCAGTGTATCGGATCTGGCGAGCCTTAAAGGGCCAGCCAGAGGAGAAAGCGGAGGAACTGACACTGGAGCGGGAACAGATCCTGGATGAGAAAGTGCTGGAAAAGCATCGTCTGGATCATGAAAAGATGCTGGAGAAGACATATGACATTGAACATAACCCAATCTATGGATTTTTCCGTCGGTTTTATAAAGTGGCAGGCGTCTTGTGCTGTCTGGCGCTGATTACTATTTTGCTGGTGCAGGTCTCTTACCTTCCAGCTGTGGGAAGCAGCAGCAATCCAGGCAGTAATGAAGTGGCAGCCAAATATATTGAAGACGGACTGCAGGATACAGGAGCTGTAAATATTGTGACAGGCATGATTCTGGACTATCGGGCTTTTGATACTTTTGGAGAGTCTAATGTATTGTTTATTGCTACCTGTACTGTATTGATTTTGCTGCGCAATGATAAGAAAAAAGGAAAAGACAGTGCAGAGGCGGAAGAACGCAGGGACAGTTATTATGAACCGAAGAATGATGTTATCCTCCAGACCATTACCAAAGTACTGGTGCCGATTATTTTTATTTTTGGAATTTATGTGATCCTGAATGGGCATCTGTCACCGGGGGGAGGATTTTCCGGAGGTGCGATTATTGGAGCCGGACTGATCCTGTATCTGAATGCTTTTGGATTTCAGAAGATCGAGCGGTTCTTTACAGAAAAGACTTATAAATGGATAAGTTTTGGTTCACTGACTTTTTACTGTCTGGCAAAGAGTTATTCCTTTTATACCGGAGCACATCATCTGGAAAGCGGCATTCCTCTGGGAAAGGCAGGAGCGATTATCAGCAGTGGGCTGATTCTGCCACTGAATATCTGCGTGGGTCTGGTAGTGGCCTGCACCATGTATGCATTCTTTGCGTTGTTCCGGAAAGGAGGATTCTAAAAAGATGCTGTTATTTGGAGCAAATTTTATATCCAATATTGGAGAAGAAGTGGCAATGGTCTTATTCGGAATCGGATTTGCCAATCTGCTTTTTCAGAAAAACCTGATAAAAAAAATCATCGGATTGAATATCATGGATTCCTCTGTTTATCTGTTTCTGGCAGAAAAAGGGTACATAGAAGGACGGCTGGCACCGATTGTGGTGAATGGGATTCAGTATGTGAATACCTACATCAATCCGATTCCCAGCGGACTGGTGCTGACAGGAATCGTGGTGTCAGTATCCGTTACTGCACTGATGCTGTCATTGACGGTACGTCTGTACCGCAGATATCATACATTGGATCTGGATGAGATATCAGCCAGATTGAAGAAGGAGGGACTCTGATGGCTTTTGTACAGAATGTGCCTTTCTTCTCCATTATTCTGTCCATGTTTTCAGGAATTGTCAGTTCGGTGCTGCCTGAGAAGCAGGCAAAATGGCTGAATACAGCGGTGATCACACTGGTAGGAGCGATGTCAGCCTGGCTGCTTTCCTATCTGCTGGAGGTGGGCGGAAGCTTTACCTTTATGATGGGACATTTTCCGGCACCCTGGGGGAATGAGATTCGAGCCGGCGCACTGGAAGCTTTGATGGCATTGATTTTTTCCATTATTATGCTGTTGTCCCTGCTGGGCGGAAGAAAGAAGTTAAAAGATGAGGTAGAGATTACCAAACACAACATATATTATATTCTGACAGATTTGCTGCTCAGCTCTCTGCTGGCGTTGATCTATACCAATGACCTGTTTACGGCCTATGTATTTGTAGAGATCAATACCATCTCAGCCTGTGGTCTGATTATGATCCGTCAGAATGGACGTACCATCGAAGCTGCAGTCCGTTATATGATCATGAGCCTTCTGGGATCCGGTCTGCTGCTGATGGGGATCTGTATGTTATATGACCTGACCGGACATCTGTTGATGTCCAATATCAAAGAATCTGTGCAGCAGATCATGGCAGAGGGCAGTTATCGTGTGCCGATGCTGATCACGATTGGATTGATTACAGTGGGACTTTCTATTAAAAGTGCACTGTTTCCATTTCATGCCTGGCTTCCGGATGCTTATGGGTATTCGACAGTTTCATCCGCGGCGATGTTATCCAGTCTGGTGTCCAAAGGTTATATTTTCCTGCTGATTAAGATATTTTACCGGGTAATCGGTATCGATATTATTCGAAACAGCAATATCCTGAATGTACTGTTTGTCTTTGGACTCTGCGCCATGATCTTCGGCTCTGTCAGTGCCATCTGGGAAAATGATATACGCAGAATGATTTCATTTTCTTCTGTGGCACAGATTGGTTATATCTATATGGGATTTGGACTGGGAACAGAAGCAGGAATGGTGGCCAGTGTCTTTCATATCCTGATGCATGCTGCGACCAAATCCATGCTGTTTATTTCTGCCATCGGACTGACAGATGTATCCAACGGAAGCCGTCATTTCGCAGAACTGACCGGTTCCGGGTACCGGAATAAGATAGCCGGTATAGGCTTTACAGTGGGGTCACTTTCCATGGTTGGAATTCCATGCTTTGCCGGGTTTGTCAGCAAAATTTTGTTTGCCCAGGCGGCAGTGGCCAATAATGCACCGGTGAAGATATTCCCAACGGTGATTGTCCTGGCTGTCAGTACGATATTAAATGCAGTCTATTTTCTGAAAACAGTGATTCGAATCTATGTGCCGGAGGATCCTGCATTTGAAAAACAGCAGGGCTATCTGTTTTTCCATATCTCCAGACAGAAATTGTATGGACTGACAATCATCTGTTTTATTGCCTTGAATCTGGTGCTTGGAATGATGTCACAGCCGATTGTACATATCATTGGAATCGGTCTGCAGAATTTCTCATAGGGGGCTTAGGATTAAGAATGAAAGCAGGTATTCTTTTATTAAATATGTGTTTCCCTGTGCTGGCAGGACTGATGATGTTTCAGGGAAAAAGAGAATATACGGAAAAAAAACTGGCAAGGCGATCTCTGGCAGCTATGGTGATTGCAGCATGTTTTCTGGTATGGAATCTGACGGGAGATCCGCAGTCACTGCATCTGTGTTCACTGGGAAAAGATCTCCCGGTGTACTTTCATGTAGATGCAATCGGAAAACTGTTTGCATCCGTGGTTACTTTGGTCTGGATCCTGGCAATATGTTTTGCCGGAGAATATATGAAAAAAGAGCAGGATCAGAAACGATTCTTCGGATTTTTTCTGATTGTATATGGGGTGCTGATGGGACTGTGTTATGCAGGCAATCTGATCACTTTTTATCTGTTCTATGAAATGATGACATTAACCACGGTACCGCTGGTACTGCATACCCGGACAAGAGAGGCCATTACAGCCGGTATGAAGTATCTGCTGTATTCCTTAAGCGGAGCATATCTGGTTCTGTTTAGCACTTATATGCTGAATCGATATACTACATCTTTGAATTTTACACCGGGCGGAACCCTGGATCTTGCAGCGGCAGAAGGGCATACGACACTGATATTGGTATGTGCCTGCCTGATGATTCTGGGATTTGGCGTAAAAGCCGGTATGTTTCCCATGCATGGATGGCTCTCGACTGCTCATCCGGCGGCACCGGCACCGGCCAGTGCAGTTCTTTCCGGTGTGATCGTTAAAATGGGTGTGCTGGGAGCAATCCGCGTAGTGTATGAGATTATCGGTCCGGAAATGATCCGGGGTACCTGGGTACAGACAGTGTGGCTGACATTGTCACTGATAACGGTATTCATGGGTTCTATGCTGGCGTACCGGGAGAAGATATTGAAGAAAAGGCTGGCTTATTCTACCGTCAGTCAGATCTCTTATATTCTCTTTGGGCTTGCACTTTTGCAGCCCCAGGCATTGACAGGCTCTCTGCTTCATGTGGTGTTTCATGCATGTATCAAATCCTGCCTCTTCCTTTGTGCAGGTGCTGTGATTTTCTGCACCGGGAAGATCAGAACGGATCAGCTTACCGGAATCGGCAAGGAGATGCCGGTGACCATATGGTGTTATACCATTGCATCGCTGGCGCTGATTGGTATTCCGCCAGCCAGTGGCTTTATCAGCAAATGGTATCTGGCGGAAGGAGCACTCTCATCGGGAACCTCTGTTTTTGCAGTTCTGGGGCCGGTTGTACTTCTGATCAGCGCACTGCTGACAGCAGGGTATCTGCTGCCTGTCAGCATGAAGGGATTCCTGCCTGGAAAAGAGTTTGATTATGCACATCTGATCAGAAAAGAAGCAAATCTGGCCATGTTGATTCCGGTAAGTATGTTATCTCTTCTGGCTTTGCTGCTGGGAATCTTTTGCGGACCATTGGTACAGTATGTGGAAAAAATTGTGGAGGTCATGCTATGAGCCAATATTGGATGACAGTTGCAATATTATTGCCAATCATTGGAGGAATCCTGGTAAAAGTGATTCCTTTTCCAAATCAGAAAATCATGAAAATTTATCTGGAATGTGTCATGGTGGTGACCTCTCTGCTGGTTTTTCTTCTGGCCTGGAATCGCCCGGAGGGAACACTGGAAGTAGTTCATTTTATGCAGGGACTTTCTATTTCTTTTCGTATAGATGGAATGTCCATGGTATTTTCTGTGCTGATAGCGGTTCTGTGGCCGCTGGCCATGCTGTATTCCTTTGAATATATGGAACGGGAACAGCATCAGAGAGTGTTTTTCCTGTTTTACTCTGTGACATATGGGGTAACACTTGGAATCGCCTACGCATCGGATATGCTGAGCATGTATTTCTTTTATGAACTGCTGACATTGGTAACAGTCCCGTTAATTATGCACAGCTTAAGCCGCCAGGCCATTCATGCCACACGGAAATATCTGTATTATTCCCTTGGCGGTGCGGCGTTTGCACTGATTGGAATTGTATTTCTGATGGTATATGGAAGCCAGCTGGATTTTGTCCTTGGTGGTGTACTGGATCTGGCAAAAGCAGAAGAGAAGAAGCAGGTACTGTTGGTGGTATATCTGATTGCTTGCCTGGGATTTGGAGTAAAGGCTGCCATGTTTCCCATGGGCTCCTGGCTCCCGGATGCAGGTGTGGCACCGACTCCGGTCACGGCACTGCTTCATGCAGTGGCTGTGGTAAAAGCAGGCGTATTTGCAATTATCCGTCTGACCTACTACAGTTTCGGAACGGATTTTCTCAGGGGGACCTGGGTGCAGGCTGTGGTGATGGCACTGGCCATGTTTTCCGTGGTTTATGGCTGCACAAGAGCAGTGATGGAACGTCATATAAAGAGAAGACTAGCCTATTCCACAATCAGCAATCTTTCTTATATTATTTTCAGTGCCATGATCATGACTCCTCTGGGACTGGTTGGAGCACTTACCCATATGGTATGCCATGCCGTGATGAAGATCTGCTCGTTTCTGTGTGCAGGTGCCATTATGCATCAGACCGGAAAGACGTTTATCGATGATCTGAATGGATATGCCAAAAAGATGCCAGTGGTATTCGGATGTTTCCTGGTATCTGCCCTTGGATTGATGGGAGTACCGGGGCTGGCCGGCTTTATCAGTAAATGGAATATTGCCCAGGCAGCAGTGGACAGCGGAAGAGTGCAGGCATATCTGGGAATTGGCTGTCTTTTGATTTCAGCGTTCCTTACCTCGATCTATATGATGTCGATTGTATTTCGGGCATATTTCCCAGGGAAAGAGTTCCACTATGAAGAACTGGGAGAAATCAGGGATCCATCCTGGAGAATGTGTGTGCCGCTGGTGCTGTTTGCAGCAGGCGTGGCAGGCCTGGGACTGGGGTCCGCACCACTGGTCAGATTCTTTACGGATGTGGCTAATGGACTGTATTAGAGGGGGAACGGTAAGATGATGGAAACACAGATTTATTTATTAGCCTGGATCGTATTTTTCCCATTGGCAGGAGCAGCAGTTACCTATCTTGCGGGAAGGTCAGACAAGCTTCTGCGTGACAGGATGGCATCAGCAGTGACGGTGGCAGAATTCCTGATGCTGCTGGTACTTTTACTTACCGTCAGGGACAGCAGGGTATTTTGCCAGATTCCCGGTATCTGTCAGATGGGGCTGACATTTGAAAGTGATGGATTTCGATCTGTTTATGCGTTGATTGCAGCTTTTATGTGGATGATGACCACATTATTTTCTGGGGAGTATTTTGCTTCTTACAGGAATCGAAATCGCTATTATCTCTTTTCACTGATGACACTGGGAGCTACCGAGGGAGTGTTGTTATCTGCAGATCTGTATACTACACTGATCTTTTTTGAACTGATGTCTTTTACCTCTTATGTATGGGTGGCCCAGGATGAGAGAAAAGAATCGCTGCGGGCAGCAGAGACTTATCTGGCGATTGCGGTAATCGGAGGTCTGTCCATTTTAATGGGACTGTTTTTACTATATCATCAGACAGGCACCCTGCGCATCGATGACCTGTATCAGGCATGCCAGGGGAAGAATGTTCTGCCGGCATGCATCTGTATGTTGATCGGATTTGGAGGAAAAGCCGGAGTATTTCCGCTTCATATCTGGCTGCCGAAAGCACATCCTGCAGCACCGGCACCTGCCAGTGCATTACTGTCAGGTATCTTGACAAAGACCGGAATTTTCGGCATACTGGTAATCAGTTGTAAAATTTTTCTGCACGATGCAGTCTGGGGAACAGCCATGCTGGTGCTGGGAGTACTGACTATGCTGGTTGGTGCGGTGCTGGCAGTCTTTTCTGTGGATATTAAGAGAACACTTGCCTGCTCCTCTGTTTCTCAGATCGGATTTATACTGGTAGGAATCGGCATGCAGGGGTTGCTTGGAGAGGAAAACATTCTGGCAGTACGGGGAACCATGCTCCATATGGTGAATCATTCCCTGTTTAAACTTACTTTGTTTCTGGTTGCCGGTGTGATCTACATGAACCTGCACAGACTGGATCTGAATGAGATACGGGGATTTGGAAGAAATAAGCCACTTCTGAAGGCAATATTTTCAGGCGGTGCACTGGGAATCAGCGGCGTACCATTTTTTTCCGGATACATCAGTAAGACACTGCTGCATGAAGGTATTGTAGAATATAGTGAACAGATACAGACAGGCAGTGGAATATTGGGTTATTCAGATATTCGTCTGATAGAATGGCTGTTTTTGATCAGTGGAGGTCTGACGGTGGCGTATATGTGTAAACTATATGTGGCTGTCTTTGTGGAAGAAAATCAGAATGCGCAGACACAGGCGGCCTATGATGCGTTAAAAGGGCATTATATGAATCGTGTCAGCGCAGCAGTACTGGCAGTTTGCGCCATGCTGTTTCCTGTGATGGGAATTGTGCCTCATCTGACGATGGATCGAATCGCAGATATGGGACAGGAATTTATGGGTGCAGAAGAGATGGCAGGACAAGTAGCTTATTACAGCTTTGGCAATCTGTCAGGAAGCCTGATCTCTATTGGTATTGGTATTCTGGTTTATGTTTTTGTGATCCGTACCTGGATGATGCAGAAAAATGGTAATACAAAAGAATATGTAAACCGCTGGCCGGCAGTGCTGGATCTGGAGGATTATCTTTACCGACCGGTACTTTTGCAGATACTCCCGGTAATTGGAGGGGGAGTAAGCAGTCTGCTGGATAAACTGGTGGATGTGTCAGCAAAGATACAGCCGCTGGCAGGGTATGTGGAAGCCAGTTTCTTTGATACGATTCAGGATCCGATTATTGTAGAGATGAAAAAAGATGTCTATCATGGCAGCATGGAAAAGACCGACCCGGAAGAGGGCAACCATCTGACCCATGTACTTGGTAAGCTGTGTAATGCAGTCAAACACTTGTGCAATGCTACGATCTGGAAAAAGCATCCGTGTCAGACAGATTTTATCCACAAACTGTCTCTGTGGTATGAAGAATTCAGAGAAAATACGATTCTGATCGGAAGAAGTATGTCCTATGGATTGCTGCTGTTTTCCCTGGGATTGTGTATTACACTGATTTATCTGCTTGTTTCAGCGGTTTGGTTGAATTAAAAGGAGAAGAGTGAAACAGATGAAGAAAATACTGTTAATTGCAACAGGAGGAACTATCGCATCAAAATATACGGACAAAGGCCTGTCACCACAGATCTCAGCGGAAGAATTGTTATCCTATGTTCCAGAAGCCAGAGAATTCTGTGAAATTGACCACATTCAGCCATTTAATCTGGACAGTACCAATGTGTGCTCCAGACAATGGACGCAGTTAGCAGAGCTGATAGAGAAGAAGTATGAATATTATGATGGATTTGTCATTTGTCACGGAACCGATACCATGGCGTATACGGCAGCAGCGCTTTCTTATCTGATTCAGAACAATCTAAAGCCGATTGTGGTGACCGGAGCACAGAAACCGATAGACCTGGCGATTACCGATGCGAGAGCCAATCTTCTGGACAGCCTGAGGTTTGCATCACATCCCAAAGCACACGGAACCAATATTGTATTCGGAGGCTCTGTCATAGCGGGCACCAGAGCAAAGAAGGAGCGATCCAAGAGTTATAATGCATTTTCCAGTATCAATTATCCCGATATTGCAGTGATACAGGATCGACGGATTATATTTTATATTGATGATAAGAATCATATTACAGACCGAATAAGGTTCTACCATAAGCTGGATGACCGGGTATTCCTGTTGAAGCTGATTCCGGGAAGCAGTGGAGCAATTATTGATTCTCTGGCTGAGACTACCGATGCCCTGATCATTGAATCCTTTGGAGTGGGAGGTCTTCCAGATTATGGGGATGATGAATTCTATCAGGCAATCAGGCGGTTTGTAGAAAAAGGAAAGATCGTCATTATGGCGACCCAGGTTACCCATGAAGGCAGCGATATGAGTGTTTATCAGGTAGGAAAGATGATTAAACGGGAATTCTCTCTGCTGGAGTCCTATGATATGACTTTGGAGGCCACTGTGGCAAAGACGATGTGGGCGCTGCAGGAGAGCATTGATCCAGATGGTTTCCGGGAGAAATTCTATAAAAAGATCAATCATGACATTATGTTCAGCCCGGAACAGAATCATTAGTCCGGACTGAAGCATAACACAGAAGTGAAGCGAGAAATGCTCATAACAGATACAGCGAAAGAAAGGCAAAGAAATGACTATGAAAAATAAAACCAATACCAAAAAGAAGAGCGCACATCACCAGACTGCAAAAAAATCCGCAGAGCAGGTCAAACCTGTCAAAAAAATGCTGACAGAGTACTATCTGATTCCTCAGGAGACCAGTATTTCACAGATGGCAGAGCTATTGCCGGACTATCAGGAAAAAATCGAGCTCTGGCTGGAAATGGACCTGATGGAACTGACCTTAACACATGATACGATGGTATTTGAAGAGGCTGCAGAGGATTTTGCGAATTCGGAAGATCAGGTTTACTTTGCAGAACACAAAATAAAGAAAGTATATGCGATCACCTATGATGCACTCGATGCAGAAGAAGTGAGACAGATTCTTTCTACTTTGCAGGCCGCTCTTCAGGGAAGAGTCTGCGAAGAAGATGAAATACTGTAGGATTCAAATAACATGTTCCATTTGCGCACTGTTTCAAATGGTGCTTACAGTATATCATACGTGGCAAACAGAAAAATATGCCATTTTCTTTTAAGAAAAATAAGAGAAAAACATAAGAGTATAAATAAAATAGAAAAGAAATGCACATACTTCTGGCAAAAGGATAGCAGGAGGTTATGGCATGGATCAGACACAGGGCAGACAGAGCATCTGCTTTCAGAGAGCACCGCACATCATAGGTACTTCATCCGTGGTAGGAAAAAAGGAAGGAGAAGGACCGCTGGGCAGTGCTTTTTCTGTTGTTTCCCAGGATGATTTGTTTGGGGAAGACTGCTGGGAAAAGGCAGAAAGCGAAATGCAGAAGGAGGCACTTACCACAGCAATTGAGGATGCTGGAATTCCAAAGGATCAGATCCGTTATCTGTATGGAGGAGATCTTCTGGGACAGCTGATTGCCACATCTTTTGGACTGGAGAGTTTTGGAATCCCATGGTTTGGATTGTATGGAGCCTGTTCTACCTGCGGGGAAGCGCTGGCGTTGGCGGCTATGACAGTGGCAGGCGGCTATGCTGATTATACGGCAGCAGTAACGTCCAGTCATTTTGCCAGCGCAGAGAAACAGTTCCGCTTTCCGTTAGCTTATGGCAATCAGAGACCACTGTCAGCCACCTGGACCGTTACCGGAAGCGGTGCTTTTGTACTGGGAAAAACGGGTGGACACGTGAGAGTCACCGGCATCACAGCAGGAAAAGTAACAGACTTTGGAGTACAGGACGCAATGAATATGGGAGCCTGTATGGCACCGGCGGCGTGTAAAATAGAACCATAACAAAGAAGAGGCGTATTAATTTACTAATGGTTCTACACACAAACTATTAGAGGATATTTATAACTGAAAATAGCTGATTCAGTAAAAATGGAGGTATAGATATGACAGACCTAACACTGGAAAGGAAGAAAAATGAGAAAGATAATATTATATTTATCAATGAAGAACATGAAAAATTTTATTATGAAAAGTTAGAAGAGGTACGTTATCAGGACGTGTATCACATGGCATTGTGTTATTGCCTGGGGATCAATAATGATACAAGAAAAAATGTGAACAGAATTTACAATTTTAAGAATGGGTGTGTGAAGCCCAAATGTTTACATGAGGGATGGCAAACTGATGGAAGCCTGAAAGTGGTAAGATTGGCATTTAATCTTTATTGTAATGGAATACCAAGTATTAATACAGATAATAATAATATTAAAGAACAGATAGATGAATGCAAGAGATATACAGTGGAAGATTTATTTTGCTGTGTATATGCACCATATTTTTGGCAGGCAATACAAATTCGTTATCCAGAATATACTGGCTAATATATTGAGTATATAGGGGAAGTGAATAGAGAGCTACCAGATAATTGATAGACTATAGGGATACCTGTAAAATCAAGTATCCCTATTTTTATGAGATACTTCAGAAATAGAAGCACTGACAGAAGATGCCATTTACAGGATTTTGACGAAACGTGAAAATGAGAAAGTGAATGTGACAATCTTTGTGAAAAGATAAAATGACTATTTTCCGGTTACCTATACAAAAGAGCAGATGGAAGAGGTAATCTATGGACTTCTGGGTCGATGGAGACAGGAAAATGAACAGGGGGGATTAGGATGCATAAGATACAGTTTGATTATTTCAGGGGAATGGAAGCGGAGCAGTACAGCTTTTATCGCATCCCAAAAGTTTTGTTTACTGCGGAATGTTTTCAGACACTTTCCTGTGAAGCAAAGGTATTATACGGTCTGATGCTGGATCGTATGAGCCTGAGCATTAAGAACCGATGGCTTGATGGAGAAGACAGGGTATACATTATTTTTACAGTAGATGAAGTAGCGGAACTGATGAACTGCGGAACCCAGAAGGCTGTGAAATTGATGAAAGAACTTGACAGTGAAAAAGGAATTGGACTGATTGAGAAGAAACGTCTGGGGCTTGGCAGACCAAATGTGATCTATGTGAAGAATTTCTTATTACAGGACATGAAAAAGACTACGGAAAAGGAAAATAGTATATCAGAACAGCGGGGGGATGTATCACAATTCAAGAATGGTGAAAATCACAATTCAGAAATTGTGAAAACCACAATTCAGGAAGTTCCAGAATCATCATCAAAGAATAATGAAAATCACAATTCTGGAATGATGAAAAAAGCAACTCAGGAATTGGGAAAATCACAATCTAATAAGACTGAAAAGAATGATACAGAGAGAAATAAGACTGATAGTATTCCATCTTATCTTATCAATCAGACAGATAAGGATATACAGGATGGGATGGATGTGATGGAAGAAATGAGCATCTATCGTCAGTTGATACAGGACCATATTGAATATCAGTGTCATAATCAGAAAGAGGTAGATGATCTTGTAGAATTGATGGTGGAGGTCATGATGATGCCAGATAACAGCATGATTCGGATTGCAGGAGTGGACAAGCCAGTGTCCATTGTGAAAAATCGTTTTATGAAAATCAATTATTCCCACATAGAGTATGTCCTGTTATGCATGAAAAAGAATACGACGAAAATCAAGAACATTAAAACCTATTTGATAACGGCATTATATAATGCACCGGCCACGATGAATAGTTTTTACCAGGCAGAGGTTAATCACGATTTGTTTGGCAGTACATAAAAAATAACTTTGCGACAAAGTGACATAAAGTACAACAAAGATAAAAATACATAAAATTTTAATATAATCACATATTGACCATTATAGATATTTTCAGTATGATAAAAGAAAAACAATATGGTCAGGAATAGAAAAGGGAGGAAGGTACATGTTGAGGACAGTTGGAAGATTGATATTAAAATTAATGGCAATTGTGTGTATCATAGGAATTGTGGCATTGCTGGGAATCCTGGATGTATTTCTACTTCTTGGGTATGCGCTGCATGGCCTTATACTGGCATGTGCGGGATTCATGGTACTGATGATGATATTAGTCACGCAGGACTGGCAGACGATTGGTGTGATCCTTGCAATAGTAGCAGGAAGTAGTCTGGTGATGTTCTTTGGTACCGGTTTGACAACACTTATGAGGAGTATAGAATTTGGTCTGGCAGAGTTTGTAGGATCATGATTATTGAAAATGACTTTGTGTCACGGTGGCATAAAGTAAAGATAATGAAGTGTATTCAGTATGGCAAGAGAAACAAGAAGTCGCTGCAGAAATTCTGTGGCGATTTTTTGTACCCTTCAATCTGAATATGCTATATCTGTTTCAGATGTTTTTCATATTTCGAATCTGTATGGCGTTTCATCTGTACTTCCAGACTATCCAGAACCTGTCTGCGACCTTCTTCATCCAGTATATAAAACTGAGTAAGGATCTGGTCAAGTAATGGGTAATCACTGTATGAGTACAGATTAAGAATCTGGGACATACGATTTTTCAAAGCACTGTTCGTATTTAGGGCAGAAAGAAGACCGTCAGTCTCAGATAAAGAGTCTGTTTCTGTCTGTGAGAAAGGATTTTCCCTGCATATCAGCTTTATATCAATGCCAAGTAGATTAGACAATCTCAGTGCGAGATCATATCGCATAGAGGAATCACGGCGGATTGATGTGTGGATGGTATTAGCATTTACACCGGATCTGCGTGCTGTTTCTGCAACAGACCAACCTCTGGCGGTTATCGCATTTGCAAGATTTTTTCCATATCCCATAACAGTATCTCCAATTTTCAAAAATAAGTATACAACTTATCCTACTATATAAGAGAGAATCCTACAACAAAAATTCTATGATTTTTTTATAAAAAGGAGGAGTGCTTATTGTAATACCCCACAGGAAGCCTGGGCGATTTAAGTTACTGATCTGGCAGATCTTGTGGTAGGTGCGTTTATTGGAAACATATTTATGATAATCCGTGAAGTTTGCCATATAAAAAATCTCCTTTATGTTTTCATAAAATATAAAATTGAGTGAAGCGAAGATTCCAAAAGTGGGGAGGATCCCGCTTTTGTGGTGAATGCCCGGCAGTGTATATACATTGCCTGTCCCTGCTGTTTTACCCCTCTATTAGTTAAAGTCAGGAGAACCGGGAAAATGCAAAAGAATTTGGCAGGTAGTATGGCATACGAAAATGTGGTATGATTATGGACAGGATATCAGAAGAATCAGGAGTTGAAAAGATTGTGAAGACGGAAGAAATCTTTGAATACGTGCAGAAACAGTACGGTACAGTTCCAGAATATTTATGGAGTAAATCTCCAGACAGTGTTGTACTTCGTCATAAAAATGGAAAATGGTATGCAGTATTCATGACAGTTGAGAAATCTAAGTTGGGATTAGAGGGAAATGATCTGGTTGCCATCATGGACGTAAAGTGCGATCCAGAAATGACCAGCATGATTATTCAGACTTATGGATTTTTACCAGGATACCATATGAATAAACAGCACTGGATCACGATTTTACTGGATGGTTCAGTCAGTGAAGCGAAGACATTGGACTTTTTGGATATGAGCTATGACCTGATTGACGGAGCAGACAGAAAGGAAGAAAAATGAGAACAGCGATAGTATACGCATCTGTGCATCATGGAAATACAGAAAAATTAGTAAAGAGGATTGCAGAAGAATGTCAGATGGATTTGATTGATGCTGTGAAACAGCCAGATGCAGATCTGAGCAGTTATGATATGATTGGGTTTGCATCAGGAATCTATTTTTCAAAGTTTCATCAGTCGATATTGGAATTTGCAGAGAAGAATCTACCGGACGACAAAAAGATATTTCTGATCTGTACTTATGGTGGGAGTGCGAATTATAAATCCATAGAGCAGATTTTGGATAAAAAACATGCCAGTGTGGTTGGAAAATTTGGCTGTAAAGGGTATGACACATTCGGACCATTTAAACTGGTTGGAGGTATTGCTAAAGGCCATCCGAATGAAGAAGATATGAAAAACGCAGCGGACTTCGTAAAAGGAATACACTGATTTTTGAGCAAAAGGAAAACCGGGGATTTTACTCCTCGGTTTTCTGGATGTTGTGCTTCAGTCTTCAACTTGAAAAATATCTTCTACAGGCACTTTCAGGTAATGTGCCAGCCGGATTGCAATCTCAAGAGAGGGATTACGTTCTCCACGTTCGATGCGGCCTATCGTCTGGCTGCAGGAACCTATGGCTTCAGCCAAATCTGCTTGAATGAGATTCCGTTCTTCACGAATATCTTTTAGTGTATTATTGATTGCCATTCAATCACTTCCTTTGCTTATTGTTATCAGCAGGATCATGAACCTGCTGTTGAAATTTAATGGAATCCCGGAATTTCTGCACCTTTGCATTTCCCGATTACTTTTCCAAAAATCTTAAAAGAGTCAGATTCCAAAACCTGGATAGGACGATATTTTTGATTTAAAGAGATCAGATAAACACCATCTGGCTCATCGTGTAATTCCTTGATGTAAGTATTGCCGTTGAGATAGAAGATTCCAATTTCACCATTAGCAAGAGAATCTTTTTTCTGAATCCATGCAACATCGCCTGTATGATAAAGTGGCTCCATACTGTCACCGGAAATCCGTACACCAAAGTCAGTCTGCTCAGGAGCAAGGTGTCCTACGTCATAGGTTTCTTTTACAGAATCCTCCAGGTAATTTCCAGTACCAGCAGAAACTGGTTCCCAGGTAATTTCTACAGGATGATGGAATGGGATAATCTTTGCAGACAGTGGAGAAAACTTTTTAGAAGCTTTCAAAATATCAGCAAATTCAATCAATTTATTTCTGCCTTCTTCATTCAATCCACTCATAATGTTATATGGGTTTTCTCCAAAGAAGGATTCATATATATCTTCGATATCAAGTAACTGGCAAAGTGTCAGGAAAACATGTAAAGCTGGTTCTCGTGCATTGGTCTCCCATTTGGAGATTGCTTTTGTAGTGACCTGAATACCTTCTTGAGAAAGCAGGTCTACCAGATCTGATTGAGAGTATCCTTTCTTTTTTCTATTTTCTGCTAATATTTCCCCGAAATTACGCATTTGTTCGCCTCATTTCTATTTGAATTTTCTATATGCATTATACCGTATGTTAGAAATAAAATCAAGAATAATCTCCGAAATGGAGAAAATACAACCAAGATGTCACTTGACTATCTCCGGAATGTCGATATATACTAAACATACAGAAATTGATAAGACATTATGTTGAAGGAAACAGCTGGGAGGTGAAAAGTTTGAGTGAGCGTGTGATCCTGCATAGTGATATGAACTGTTTTTACGCCAGTGTAGAAATGCTACATCATCCGGAATTTGCCGGAATGCCTCTGGCAGTAGGTGGCGATACGGAAGCCCGGCATGGAATTGTACTGACAGCAAATTATATTGCCAAGAAAAAAGGAGTAAAAACCGGAATGGCATTATGGCAGGCGAAACAGGTTTGCCCGGAAATTATTTTTGTACCGCCACGGATGGATTTATATTTGCGATTTTCACAAATGGCAAGAGAAATCTATTCAGAGTATACAGACAAAATTGAGCCATATGGAATTGATGAAGCCTGGCTGGATGTATCAGGCAGTGGAAATCTGAAAGGAAGAGGAATGACAATTGCGAGAGAAATCAGCCATCGGATTAAATACGAACTTGGAGTAACAGTGAGTATTGGAATTTCCTGGAATAAGATTTATGCGAAACTTGGCTCGGATTATAAAAAGCCGGATGCAATCACAGAGCTTAATCGAGAAAATTATAAAGACAGGATATGGCAGCTTCCAGCGTCAGATTTGCTTTATGTCGGAAGACAGACGAATAAGAAATTGCAAAAACTTGGAATCCGGACAATCGGGCAACTTGCGGAATCAGACGAAAAGTTGTTAGAGAGTCATTTTGGAAAAATAGGAAATGTATTATGGGCTTTCGCAAATGGCTGGGATGAAGATCCGGTTTGCAAGGAAGGATATGAAGCACCAGTAAAGTCGATAGGTAATAGCACCACAACACCGAGAGATCTGGAAAATGATCTGGATGTCTGGATCATTCAAATAGCATTGGCAGAAAGTGTAGCTGCACGATTGCGGAAACATGGATTTAAATGCAAAACAGTAGAAATTACAGTTCGAGATAATGGATTGTATAGTTTTTCCAGACAGATACATTTACGACAGCCAACGAATATTACAAACGAGATTGTAACTGCAGCATTTCAGCTATTTAAAGATAATTACAAATGGGAACATCCCATTAGAAGCCTGGGAATCCGAGCTGCGGATCTTGTGTTAGATGATATTCCCGTGCAGTTGGATTTATTTGGAAATCAGGAGAAAAAGGAAAAGTTAGAGAAGCTGGATCGTACTGTAGATGAGATCAGACGACGGTTTGGTTATTTCAGTATACAGCGAGCGGCAATGTATCAGGATAAAGTCTTATCCCACTTAGACGCTGGTACGCACACGATCCATCCACACAGTTATTTTCATGGGTAATTGGAGGGATAGATTTGAAAAAAGCATTAACCAGAAAACAGGAAGAAAGTTATCAGTGTATTTTACGATATACCAATGAACATGGATATCCACCGACAATACGGGAATTTGGAAAATTGATCGGGGTGAAATCAACATCATCAGCATTTTCCAGAATCAAGCAGTTGGAGCTAAATGGATATATCCGAAGGATTCCGGCATCGCCAAGAGCAATCGAGATTTTATAGTGAGGTGTCGGCATGAATAAAGTATATGTAGATGTAGTGGCAGAGTTCCGGAAAGACGGACAACTGGTTCCCATATTTTTTACATGGGAGGATGGAAGAAAATATAACATCGACAGAATTTTGAAAATCGAGCGATGCGCCAGCAGAAAGGCAGGCGGTGTAGGAATGATGTACACCTGTATGATACAGGGACAGGAAAGCCATTTATTCTATGAAGTGGATAAATGGTTTATGGAGAGAAAAACAGCATAAGGAGAGATAGGTATAGACGATATTATATGGATTATTAACCGGCAGGGATAGTCACTTTCCCTTTATATTCCTGCAGGTTTTACATAAGAAGATGGATTCCGGTCAGCAAAGGCAGCTCCCACAATGCCTTTTGGATATCCGCTTCTGCAAATTGTAGTAAGTAATTGCTTCCCATCAAAATCATGGGGAAAGCGAACTGGTCTGAAAGACCGCCAGTTAGTGTGATGATGATAAGGAGATTTTGAAACTGATGACAGATAGAGATTATGCAATTAAATCAATGAAAGAAATTACCTTCCAGATGGCAAGTCATGCACAGGATTATCTGGAAGTTACAATCGAAAGACATTATACTGATGCGCTGCATGGCCTGATACTGGCATGTGCGGGATTCATGGTACTGATGCTGATATTAGTCACACAGGACTGGCAGATGATTGGTGTGATCCTTGCAATAGTAGCAGGAAGCAGTCTTGTGATATTCTTTGGTACCGGTTTGACAACACTTATGAGGAGTATAGAATTTGGTCTGGCAGAGTTTGTAGGATCATGATTATTGAAAATGACTTTGTGTTACGGTGGCATAAAGTAAAGATAATAAAATGTATTCAGTATAGCAAGAGAAACAAGAAGTCGCTGCAGAAATTCTGTGGCGATTTTTTGTACCCTTCAATCTGAATATGCTATATCTGTTTCAGCTGTTTCTCATATTTTGGATTTGTATGGCGTTTCATCAGTGCTTCCAGACTGTCCAAGCTTTCACTGGTAATTAACTGTTTTGCAGAGCATTTACCCCCTGACGCAGCAACCGTGCATGTTCCTTCCGATCCCGTGAGATGCATTCCAGTGTTACATAAAGCGGATCCATACGCTGTACCAGCTCACGGACGCCATTTGCTACAAAAGGCTGATGCAGATCAATATGGAAGATATGCAGAAAAGCCTGCGTGGCCAGTTCACCTGGATCCGCAGACGGTGTGAGCATATGCTTTTGATAATCTTTCACATATGCGCCACTCAGAGACTGGTTCAGATGAATGCCCTTGATCATCGGGATCAGATCTTCATGAACATCCAGCATCTGATTCAGATAGACGACCGCATCATCCGGCGTCTGCAGATCAGTATTCGTGTTCATAAAATGTCCCGTATCCAGCATAAGCCCTTTCTTAGGGTAATGCACCTGTTCCAGGAGCCGGCTGGTTATGGCGGGATCTTCAAAGGTCAGTCCCGGCCACCATAGATTCTCCATCAGAAAATAAAAATCATAGTCTGTTCCGTCCAAAAGGCGGTTGATAAAAGCAGCGGCAGCATCCACCACTTCTTCATTGCTGTGGTGCATTACATAAGTAAGAGATTCTGCATAGCTTACCTGTGTGATGTGAAATACAACATATTCCGCATGAACAGCTTTCGCATAATCCAGATCTTTCCGGTAATGTTCCAGAAGCATCTCCTGATTCAGATCCATCCAGTCCGTAATGCAACAGGCATGTACACCAGTGATCATATCTGATTCCAAAATGTGCGTTTCATCCGGCATAAGAGGCATCACTTCCAGACCACAAAGACCAAATTGCTGATAAAATGTGCGCAGATCAGATGAGTCTGTATAACGGCGGGTATCGTCATCCGAGATAGAAAAATTCATAGTTAATTTCATAATCAAATACTCCTGTCAGGCTGTGATGTATTTATAATACAGCATAAGAAGAAAATAGGACAGAACTTTTACATTAATGAAACTTAATCCAGATATTCTACTTTAAATGATATAAATGAAAAGAATATACCTGTAAACGATAAAATCCTAATAAATGAAAAAGTCCCACCGGGTTGCGCATGAAAATCAGAGGCGTGGTGGGTTCTGTTACTAATATATTACAACATGAAGTTTAGTTGTCAAGAATTCATTTTTCAAAAAAGATAATGTCAAAACTTGCGATGGATTTCGTGTTGAGAAAAAAAGAAAATGTTATAGGATAGATATGAAAATATGTTTACAACAAGGGCGTTTATGCAAGAAAATTATAGGTAGATAAAAAGATTCTGATATGATAAAATTAGAGAAAACCAAATGAATATGTCGAAATTTAGATAAAAAGGGAAAATTTTTATATGGAGTTATATCATGGAAGTACATATGATTTTACGGAAATAGATTTATCAAAAGCACGTAAAGGAAAAGATTTTGGTCTGGGATATTATCTGACAACAAATAAGAGTCAGGCAATCAGATGGGCTACAAGAGGAAAAATGAAAAAGGAAGGTTTTTTGTATACATACGCTTTTGATGAAAAAATCCTTAATGGGTACGAATTTAATATAAAAAAATTAACCAGATATAATAAAGAATGGGCAGACTTTTTATGTAAATGTAGATTGGAATTTTATAACAGTGACCATGATATTATTTATGACAGAATGGCAGACTCAACATTTAAGGTATTATCGAACTATATTGAACGATACTATTTTGGAGAGATAGACTTAAATATGCTGTTACTTATTGCCAGATTTCCGAAAAACAGACGCTATGATCAGTACTGTTTTAAAACAAAAAGAGCAATAGAAAAATTAAGTTTGGTAAAAAAGGAAGGTGTTTAAATGAATTATAATACCAGAAACATCATAAAAACATATTCTGCTATAACCGGGAATACGGATGTGAATCAAATTATCCGTGTCTTATCTAAGTCCCCAGCTTTTATGGCAGTGAAAAAAGGAAACTCGGTATTGATGTATGATGGATATAGTGCCAATCTTCTGGAAATAGTGGAAGAATTAAAACAGCAAAGTGACTGCCCGGAAGATGTGAAGAAAATTACGGCTGAAAATATTGCAATAGTAAACAGGGCAAGAAGAAATCATATAGGATCACGGGAACGAATGATAAGTGTGCGGCCGATTAATGCAGTTTCCAGGCGTGAACATGTTCTAAAGCGACTGTCTGGCAGAGCACTCAGACGAAACAGAAGGTTAAAAGTGGCAAAATCGGTAAACGCTGGGGTAAAAAGAACTGAAATTATGAAACCGTGAAAAAGATTTCCCCTGTCTGTGAAAACGAAAAGTTTCAGCAGACAGGGGATTTTTATACGATTTTTTACAGGTACGAAACCGCATACCCATTTCTCTTACAGTATTCTTCCACAGCAGATCCCTGATAGCACCGTATCAGCGTGTCATGATTCGCCACATCCGGTCCGATATAGTCCGGATCATGGCGCAGCTCCAGCACTTTCATTTTCTGGCTGCCTTTGAAAGCCCTGTTTCCAATGTATCTGACTGAAGCCGGAATTTCCACATGGGTCAGCTGCGGACAGTGGTAGAAGGCTGCAGCACCAATGTATTCCAGCCCTTCCGGAAGAACGACTTCTGACAGCAGGCAGTAATGGAAAGCGTGTTCTCCGATCTGCTTCAGGCGTGACGGAAAATGAAACTGGCGCATCTTCTTGCAGGTGAAAAATGCCGCATCTTCGATAATGGTCACCCCGTCTGGAAGAAATAGAGAAGACAGTCTGGTACATTTGAAAAAAGCATTGACTCCAACCGAATGTAATCTGCTGTTTGCAGGAATATAAAGCTCCTGCAGCTTCCCGTCATCGGAAAATAGACGGTCCGGGATGGCAGCCAGGGAAACCGGCAGGACAGCACTTTCCAGATTTTTACATTCCCGGAATGCTTCTGCACCGATCCTGGAAACCCGGCTAGGCAGTTCGATGCTTTTCGGCCCGGAACAGCTGTGGAAAGCATGCGCACTGATGTACTGCAAGCTGTTGGGGAATACAATGGATTTTAACTTTTTAAAATCTGCAAAGGTACCTGCCTCGATTCCGACAATCCCATCAGGTAATCGCAAAAAAGAAGAACGGTACAGATGGACATTGCCGTGGTGTACCGTGCGTTTGTTTACATAATATTTTTTTGGCTCAGCCATAAATATTCCTTTCCTGATACAGCCAAATATGAAAAAATAAGAATCTGCGGCCAGCAAAAATACCATATGGCATATTGTACAGATTTTATGGCTGTTTGCATAGATATATGCTTTGCTTTTTAAGCATAATAGCATAAAAAAATAAAGAAAACAAGATTAAAATGGATCAGAATATATATAAAATTGACAAAAATGCAACAATTCTTTGGAAATACTTGACAAAATATTACAGGGTGGTACACTAAGCCTAAGTGAATATCATAGGGATTTTATGCAAGGTAAACAAAAAGTATTTCTCTGCATAGGAAGCCGGGTGAGATTCCCGCACAGGAACGCTACTGTGATGAGCGAAAGCTCTAAGTCAGGCCTATCTTTATGATGTTGTGCAACAACCCTCGATATCAGGGCGGCACCGTATGGATTGTAGTGTGGGTCGTACTCTGAACGGGTATAGCTTTTTTTGATGCAGAACAAAAGACTTAAGAGAAGAAAGTCTGGAGACATCAGGATAATGAAAAAGAACCCTTTTCAGAATACCGCAGCCACAACGCATACCACTAATACGACAAAAAGGAGAAGAAGGCAGCCTGAAAACTGCCGGCAGGGATGGAATCGCATACCTGTGTTTGTATGCAACTGGAAACAATTATTCAAAAGACTAAATGAAAAACAGGAGGAAAGTATTATGAGTAAGAAATTGAAAAGATTATCCGCATTGTTATTAGCAGTAGTAATGATGTTCAGTATGAGTGCTTTTGCATCAGCTGCTAATATGAGCATTTATGTAAGAGATTACAACCAGCCAGGCAAGGAAGGAAAATTCACATATTATCCAGCGGATAAAACACCATTAGTAACAATTAGCACCATTCCAGGAAAATCAGTATACGATGCTATTGAAGCTGCAACTGAAGCTGGAAAAGTTAGTTCAACTTGGAACAAAGTCACTAATTCGGATGGTTCAATTGATGAATATATGGAAAGCTTTGGAGTAGGAAGCTTCACCAGAACCAACTGGGGAGATTATTCTAATTTGAAATATGATAGCGATGGAAATGTGACTAGTGGAACATGGGCTGGAAGTTCCTGGATGTGGCGTTTAGGTGATAAAGAAGATTTGACAAGTACCACTTATCCTAATTACACAATGAGCGATTATAAGTGCCCAGCAAATGACTTCTCCATCATTCTCAGTTTTGATTATTCATCATTTAGCTGGTAGAAATGAAAAAAAGACAGTTAGCAATATTATTGTCTTCTTGTCTTTTAATTTCTTCACTTAATCCGTTGACAGTATTTGCTGGTGAAATGGATGAACCATCAAATGTGTCTGAGCAAGACACACTTGATGTTCTACTTGATGGAGATGAAATAGAGAATGTAGAAATAGAAGATAACGAAGAAATAGAAGATAACGAAGAAATAGAAGATAACGAAGAAATAGAGGATAATGACGATACAGAAGAATACGTGATGTCTGCTCCTGAATCATTACCAAATGAAGAACAACTTATTGATAGCTATGAAATTGAAAAAATAGAAAATACTTGTAATGATCCAATATCTTTGTATGAAAGTGAAGATGAGGGCTTTACTCAAGTAGCGCAAGGAGTTCCGATAGAATTTAAATATGATGGAACTACGTTGCATTTTCGGTTACAGAAGAATGCAGCTCCAACTCCAATGCCAGATTTAAAAAGAGTTGCTGGCGGTATATGGGTTAGGGAGCATCAAGCCGAGGCACAAAATGTTACTAAAATTGTAATCGGTGAAGGAATTACTGCATTAGGAAATCACAATTTTGAAGGAATATCTAACAAATACTTTAATAAAGTAACTGAAGTAGAATTGCCTTCTACGGTTAACAAAATTGGTGATTATACTTTTCAGAGAGATTTGGCATTACAAAGCATTGATCTTTCCAATGTAACATATATTGGAGATACAGCTTTAGCAAGAACCGGAGTTCAAGACATTTCTTTGTCTCGTGATAAAGAAGTGAGTTTGGGGGATGGGGCATTTAGACAATGTACAGAATTAAGATCGGTGACAGGCGGCAATATTAAACTTGCGACAGGTGCATTTGATCTATGCTCAAAATTATCGAGTTTTCAGTGTACAACAAAACTTGATGAAATCCCTGAAGAAGCTTTTGCTGGAACAAAATTAACAAATTTTGATTTTGAAAGTGTTAAAATTATAGGGGATGGCGCATTTTCCTACACCAAATTGGGTACCATTTCATTCAAACAATCAGATTTAACGATAGGTACAAATGCATTTACAGGATGTAATGAGTTGTCAGCAATATGTTATCCAGGAACAAAGGACGCATGGACTGCGATTTCTGGCAGTGCAGGATTAGCCTCTACCGTAACAGTACATTGTAAAGCAGACCAATTAGAAGCAAAAACACCTACATGTACAGAATCTGGATTAGAATTAGAGGATAATGTATGTGGAGTCTGCGGTGAACATTATTTTACTGGAAAAGTACTTGAACCTCTTGGTCATAAATTCTCAGATGATTACACAGTGGATAAAGTGGCCACTTGCAATGAAGAAGGCGAAAAGAGTAAGCATTGTGAGAATGGATGCGGAGTTAGAGATGATATTCAGCCGATTCCGGTTGATAAAGAGAATCATGACTGGACATCTGAAGTAACTACTCAGCCAACCTGCACGAAAGATGGTGTCCGCACTCTTACCTGTACCCGATGCAAAAATGTGAAGACAGAAGTAATTCCTGCGACAGGCGTGCATCAGTGGAGTGACTGGAAGAAGACAGCAGATGCAACTGTATTTGCAGCAGAACAGCAGGAAAGAAACTGTGCAACCTGTGACAAGAAGGAAACACGGACTGTTGGAGAAAAGCTTGCAGCAACAGCATCTGTAAATGCATCCTCTGTAACATTAAAAGAAAAACAGAGCACAGGAACCGTGAAAGTTGCAGGATTGGCGAATGGAGACTCCATAACATCCTGGAAATCCACCAATACCAAAGTTTTTACAGTTTCTGGTAAAGCAGATGGAACCTGCAAACTGACAGGTGTGAAAAAAGGTACTGCGAAACTGGAAATTACACTGGCAAGCGGTTTGAAAAAAACAGTTACTGTAAAAGTTCAGGTAAAGACAGTAAAGACTTCCAAGATCTCTGGTCTGGCAAAGAAGATGACGGTCAAGAAGGGTGAAAAAACAACCTTAAAGCCAGTCATTACACCTGCAACATCCCAGCAGAAGGTAACTTATAGTAGCTCTAACAAAAAAGTAGCAACGGTTTCTTCTAAAGGTGTGATCACAGCCAAGAAAGCCGGGACTGCTAAGATTACAGTAAAATCCGGAAGCAAAAAAGTAACGGTAACCGTAACGGTGCCAAAAACCAAGACAACAGCAATTAAAGTTGGCGAAAAGGTATCGGTAAAGAAGGGAAAGACTTACAGCTTAAAGGCAAAAACAACCCCATCTAACAGCGACGAAAAGATCACCTATAAAACATCCAACAAAAAGATTGCAACTGTGTCTAAATCAGGAAAGATTAAAGGTGTGAAAAAAGGTACTGCAACTATTACCATCAAATCCGGAAAAGTTGTTAAGAAAGTAAAAGTTACAGTTAAATAAAAAAGGTGAACAATAAAAGTAAGACGGGCTCTTCTTCCGAAAGGGAGATGAGCCTTTTTCAAAGTGGGGAAAAGAATGATGAAAAAGGCAGGTAAGCGTATACTCGGACTGCTTATGGCAGTGTTGATGATCTTCCAGCTTCCTTTTTCTGTATTGGCAGAAGACTGGGGAAATGGTTCGGAAGAAAGTGTAGTTTATTCATATGATGAAGAAGTCTCGGATGAGACAGGAGAAATTGAAGATATAACAGATGAGGATACGGATTTCATAGAAGAAAACCCAGACTCAGATGAAGAGATATTAAATGAAGAACAGGCAGATATTCTTTTTGAAGAAACAGAATCTGAGGATGAAGAGCAGATCCTGGAAGAAGAGACAGAAGAAGTAACAGAAGGGCAGAACGAAGCACAAGAGTATGCCACGTTATCTGCAGGAAAATATACAGAAGAAACACAGGAAATCCATGTGACGGTCAGTGTTAGTAAGGATGGAAAATTCCTCGATGATAAAGACGGGAATCCAATGGCTGGTAGGGAGATTACTCTGACCGACCAGCCATCTTATACGATGGATGATGCATTAAAAGCAGCACATGATCTCTATTATCCGGGTGGGGCTGAAGCTGGATATGATTATCACGCAGACGACGAAGGCAAATATTATGGCGTTATTTATAAATTGTGGGGATATAAGAAAGATGAAGTCCCTTATATTAAATCTTCTTTAAATCATGATAGCGGAAATTATCAAACAGCACTTTCAAGAAAAATTGCTGATGGAGATGAATTACATTTTTTTATCCAACAGAGAAAAGGTATTGATTTACTTGCTTTTTTTACTGAAACAGAAAAAAAAGTAAGTCAGGGACAAGATGTTGTACTTACATTGCGTCAGGTGGATGATAATGGAAATCAGTATACAAATTGCGAAGGTGCTACCATATATATTGATGGGGAAAGAGCAGAAGATTGTATAACAGATGCCAACGGAAAAGTAGTTATTACAGGATTGGAAAGTAAAGAAAAGCCCTATTATATTACGGTCGAGAAACAAGTTAAGATATCAGATAGTGAAAGTGCAACAGCAATCACGGCAGCTTATGCAAATGTTACTGTAACCCCTGGAACAGAGAAATATAGTAATTATTTAAAAAGCGTAACGTTAAGGGAAGAAATAGAAGGAAAAGAAAATGAAGAATCTTTAGATCTCTTGGATGGATCAAGAGCATTCACAATACCGGCAGAAATGGTATATCTGCATTTTCAGAAGAAGGCAGATATGTATGTAAGTGTGGAAACCATAGAATCCATGCCAGAAGATTGCAAAGTTTACGCAGTTTATACAGATCCTAAAGATGCTACAGTACACAGAGTAGAAATTAAAAAAGGAAAATCAGCTTATTTAAAAAATGCCATAGCAAAGGGAATTACGTATGGCAATATGATAAATTACAATCAAGCCATTCGCTCTATTACATTAGAAGTATTACAGGATGGCGCTGTCATTGAATCGAAAGAAATACCTGTTACTTACCGGAATCATTTAAGTAAATTATCAGTCACAACGTCTTTCGGAAATGAGGTGCCGACCGGATTTTCAGAAGATATTTTGGATAATCAGAATCTTGAAATTGAAGTTCCAGAAAATGCAGAATATGTAGAGATTGCCTCCCAGCCGTATGGATATACGGATACCAACAAAACAATATCTGTGAATGGAGAAACAAAAGAATTATCTTATTATCAGCCTTATGAGTTGAATCTGGACTGGGAGAAATGTGAGGAATATCATGTTTCTATAAATATTATAGAGTCTGGAAAGATTTATTGTCCGGAAGATGCAGAATATACCATTACTATCAAAAAAGGCGGAGTGAATTATACTCCGAAAGTTAAATTAAACGTATCAGGAAAACACAGTGTTTTGAAAAATTCGCAATCTCCAGTCATAAAAGCAAATGCAGAAGTTTTACGTCCAGAGGAAGGTACATTAACATATCAGTGGTACCAGGGCAGTATGACAGAGAATTATGAGATGGTATATACAGCAATAGAAAATGCCGTAAATAATGTATATGCTGTTCCAACTGATACACGTGGAAATGAGAAAACTTACCGATGCCAGGTTACATATAGCATAGATGGGAAAGAGTATACAACTACGAGCCCATCTGTAGACTATACCGTAATATCGAAAGAAGTGGAAATTCCTGAAATACTGGGACAGCCAGGAAGTATTCTGTGCGTGGAAGGAAAGCCGATAACAGAAAAGTTGAATATTGAATTGGAAGAAACACCGTGGGAAGATTTGACGCCACTGTATCAGTGGTATCAAAATACGGAAGAAAATACAGAAACAGGAACACGGATATCAGGAGCAACAAAGAAATTTTATGAGCCTTCCGTGCCAGAAGAAGGAACCATTTACTATTATTGCAGGGTACAGTACCGGAGATGGGAATGGAACCTGACAGAAGGGAGCGGGTTGTCTCATACGGATGGCATGGAAGTATGTTCCGATATCGTCTCAGTATCTGTCATAGAAGAAGAACTTCCATGGGAAGGAAGCGGATCAGCAAAAGATCCATATAAGATAAATGGAATAGAAGATCTGGAAGCACTGCGGGATAAAGTGAATAAAGAGGGATTTTCTTTTGCAGGGATGCATTTTCAGATGACAGCAGATATTTCACTGCCATCAGACTGGGCACCAATAGGAACCATTGAGCCTGGAAAAGCAATGACTGGAGATGGTAAGTATCTCTGGGCTTTCTCTGGCATTTTCGAGGGAAACGGTCATACTCTTGCCATGTCAGAAGGAGGAAAACCACTTTTTAATTATGTAAGAAATGCTGTGGTAGAAGATCTGAAATTGGCAGGTGAAAATATCAATGGCTATGGGCTGGTAGATCGTTACACTGTAGATTATGGTGTGGATGGAGAATATGATACCGGTTGCCCGGATGCGGTTACAATTCGTAATGTTACCTTAACATCAGGTATGAGTACTAAAGAAGCTGGTTTGATTGGTGGTTATGCATCCGGTGCCAATGATGTGGTGATTGAAAACTGTAATGCTGAAGCCGGTGTTATCATCGGATACACAAAACAAGAGGAAAGTATAGGAACTTTTGCTGGCAGCATTAATGGAGTCATCCGTAACTGTCACAGTGCGGCAACCGTCTATGGCACAAGTGCAGTCGGAGGGCTGGTAGGATCCAAAGGACAGGCCATGGGAGCCTGCACCATCGAAAATAGCAGTTTTACTGGAAACGTAATAGCAACAGGTAATTGGGTAGGCGGTATTTTAGGAAAAGGCTACGAGGCTGATTCTGCCCCAAATACCCCGGTTGCATCCGTGAAGAACTGCTACGTGGCAGGCAATGTGTCCGGTGCATCGAACGTAGGAGGTATTTTCGGCGGGGAACCGAGCTGTAAGCAGTGCTGGGGCAACGGAAGTGGTGCGATTGCCAACAACTTTTTCTATGGCACCGTCAGCGGAAGCAGCAATGTAGGAGCGATTGTCGGATATCTGCGCAGCTTTGACAAGTTCCAGGGCATCACGAACAACTACTTCCTGGATACCTGCGGAGCATCCAATGGTATCGGTGGTATCGGAACGATTCTGACCGTGGATGGCAGCCTGCAGGATCTTCCATATGAAGTAGATGCAAGCTACGGTATCGATTATAAGTTTGATCAGAAGCTGTACTGTTTCCCAAAGAGTACAGCAGAGTTTGCTGACGGTACGGTAACCGGCGGCTTAAACAGCGGCGATTACAATAACTGGGAGCAGGGCAGCAGCTATCCGGTCTATGGGGCAGGTGCTTACGCAACAGGTCTTTCCCTGACCGGCAATTATAAGAAAGAATATTATCTTGGGGAAGAGCTGGATCTCTCCGGCGGTACCTTTACCGTGACCTGGAGTGACGGCACGAAGACCCATCCGGAGGCAAATGAGATTACGGTGGTCGGTTATGACCCGAATAAGCGTGGCAGCCAGATGCTCTCCCTGAAATACGGCGCAGTAGAGACGACCATCACAGTTGGTGTGATACTGCGTGCAGGACAGATCGAAGTCAGCTTTACGCTGCTGGGCGATTATGTCCATGACAGTGATGCGGACCAGAATTACCATACCTTAAATAACGGTACGCTGGAGACCTGGATTCCGGAGACGAAGATGATCGTCAGCAACAATGCAAAAGTAAAAGATGTACTGGAACAGGCACTGCAGGCAAACGGCATGACCTGTGAGAATCCGAAAGGCAACTATGTCTCAGCCATTACCAGAAACGGAGTAAAACTGGCTGAGTTCACGAATGGAAAGAATTCCGGATGGATGTATACCTTAAACGGCAAGCATCCGGATCTTGGCGTCAATGAACAGTACCTGAACAACGGAGATGTGATCGTATTCCATTATACAGATGACTATGTAAATGAAGAACACGTACACCACTGGGCTGCGGGCTGGAGCAGCAACGGCGTAGTACACTGGCATGAGTGCGAGTGGGCCTGCGGCCAGAGAAAAGACCAGGCATCCCACAGCTGGAGTGCATGGAAGACCACAAAGGCAGCCACCTATACAACTGCGGCAGTACAGACACGGTACTGTACCGTATGCGGTCGGGAGCAGACACAGAGTGTTGGAAGCCCATTGCCACAGCCGGCACCAAAGCCAAACCCGACCATGCAGGTCAATGCCAGCAGGATTACCCTGAAGTACGGACAGTCCACAACAGGGCTGAAAGTAACCGGACTGCAGTCAGGGGACTATGTACAGTCCTATAAATCCAGCAATACCAAAATCTTTAAGGTGAACGGAAATGGTAAGATCACTGCAAAGAAAAAGGCAGGAAGCGCCACTCTGACCATCACCTTAAAGAGCGGCCTGTCCAGAAACGTAACCGTAACGGTCCAGAAGGGTACGGTAAAGACTGCGAAGGTAAGCGGCGTAGCAAAGAAAATCACCCTGAATAAGGGGAAGAAATATACATTAAAGCCAGTCATCACACCGTTTACATCCCAGGAAAAGGTGACTTATACATCTTCCAACAAGAAGGTGGCAACGGTTACATCCAGGGGTGTGATTACGGCAAAGAAATCCGGAACCGCAAAGATTACGGTAAAATCCGGTAAGAAAAAAGCAGTTCTGACTGTAACCGTCCCGAAGACGGCAACAAAGAGGATTTCCGTTGCATCCGCAGTCAGTGTGAAAAAGGGAAAGACTTATACGCTGAAAGCAAAGAGAACACCGGCGAACAGCGAGGAGAAGATTACTTACAGATCTTCTAATAAGAAGGTAGCAACCGTAACCAGCTCCGGCAAGATTAAAGGCGTAAAGAAGGGAACAGCAACCATTACGGTAAAATCCGGAAAAGTCACGAAGAAAGTAACAGTAACTGTAAAATAAGCATTGAGGCATCCGTCTTCCCATACGGGAAGGCGGAACCGGCCTCTGAAGTATGTAAAGGGTAACTGTTCAGAACCCACTGTGAAGGTACTGGACAGATATGAAAATGGAAAACAACAATCCGGTAAGCGGTGGCTGGAAGATGATGAAATAAATGGATGAGGCGTAAAGCTCATAACGATATCAAAATAGAATTATGCGGAAGAAGGAGAACAGGTATGGAGACAAAAGGGAAAAAGAGGCTGTTAAATGTGATCATGGTGCTGCTGATCCTGGTTATTGCGGCAAGCGGAGTGCTGACAGTGGGAAAGATCCGGGGATGGTTTGACAAGCCGGAAGAGACAGTGGTATCAGCAGGAACGACAAAAGGCGTAGTGAACATCCAGAGAAACGGCATTGGCTATACATTAAATGCAGACTCTGCCCTGCAGGGCAATGACCTGGTGGAGACCAAGAAAGGGGCAGAAGCGGAACTGGACTGGACGGACCAGGGAAAGCTGGAGCTGAATGAAAAGAGTGAAGTGGTCCTGACAGCCTGTGAGAAAGAACAGAGTGAAGTACAGGTGAACAAGGGCGAAGTCTTCGGGGATATGCTGAAGCAGTCCGGCACGTTTGATGTGGCTTTTGCAGGAAATACGGCGCACCTGTCCGGGGCGGTATTTTCCGTCAGCGTGCAGTCCGGAAGCAGCAGCCTGAATCTTTATGCCGGGGATATCAGCATCCTGCTGGCAGACGGTACACAGGAGCGGGTAGAAGCTGGAGAGTATCTTTCCGTGACAGACAGCAGTGACGGAAGTTCTTCCTATCAGATCCAGAAGATGCAGGCAGCATCCCTGAATGAATTCCTGATTAACCAGGTACAGAGCTGTGACAGCAGCAAGGATCTTTGTTTTACACCGGAGGATCTGCAGAAAGTACTGGATGACCGTGCAGCGGAGAAGCAGGCAGCACTTGAAGCTGCCATGAATGCAGAAAAGATCCCGTCAGAGGAGAAAAAAGAAGCAGAATCTGACAATAAGGAACAGGAAAGTGAAGCACAGTCTGAAACAGAGACTGAGAACGGGGAATCTGAAGAAGACCAGAACAGCGTGGAAGAGTATACGCCGGAAGATACCGGGGATGACGGCGGTTCCGGAGGCAGTTCCAATATCTGTACCATTACCATCCGTTGTGATACGATTCTGGACAACCTGAATAACCTGGATGCCGGAAAAGAGGCATACGTGCCGTCAAACGGCGTGATCCTGGCTACCAGCAGCGTGGAATTTGAAGACGGCGAAACAGTCTTCGATGTACTGAACCGGGTATGCGAGTACGCAGGCATCCAGATCGAGTATTCCTGGACACCTCTGTACAACAGCTATTATATCGAGGGTATCAATAACCTGTATGAGTTTGACTGTGGCAACGAATCCGGATGGATGTACAAGGTCAACGGCTGGTTCCCGAACTACGGATGCTCCAGCTACACACTGAAGGATGGGGATGACATTGTATGGTGTTACACCTGTAACGGACTTGGGGCAGATGTAGGCGGAGGAATGTCATAAGCAGATAAACCGGGGAAGAAGGAGCTTAGAAAAATGAAAGACAGAATGAAACGATTATCCATCCTGTGCATTACGGCAGCCTTATGTGCGGGAAATGTATATGCGGAAGAACTGCCGGCTGCCACGGGCACAGAACTGGAAACTCATGCAGAAAGTGCACAGGAAGCGGTGGCTGCAGAAGCGGCGGCAGAAAGCACAGAACCAGAGACGGCAAAAGAGCCGGAGACACAGAAAGAGACAGAGCAGGAAAGTACCGAAGCTGCACAGAGCGAATCCCAGACGGAGAAAGAAACGACTGGCGGGGAAGAAAATAACGAATCCGGGGAAACAGACCGGGCGGATACGGAAAACACCGAAGTGCAGGGCGAAAACCAGAAACATACAGACAAAGAAACAGAAAAAAATCCGGAGACAGAGGAAGAGAGGGAAACCGAAGCGGCCACGGAAAAAGAAGCAGAAAAGGCAGAGCTGGCAGTGACAGATTCGAACGGGGAGACCTTAAAGAAAGAAAAGCTGGATGTGCCGGCAGTCCTGCCGGTAGACGGGGAAACCCACCCGGTGGAATACCTGCAGGGCGTGTATAAGATAACAGTGCCTTCCGGCAGTAAAACCATACAGCTTACCGTGCCAGACCAGAAAGAAGGGGAAAAGATTTCCCTGACACGCTGGGGTGGATTTTTAACAGAGTCAGAAAAACACTGGTACCTGTGCCCGGATGACCCGGAAGAAGGGGCTTTTACGCAGGCAGGGAATGTCTATATTGTGAATCTGGACAACTTTACCCTGACGATGGAGGATCTGACAAAAGAGCAGCTTGCCGTATACGGGGATCTGTCAGAGGACATTTCCTATGCAGAGATTCTGGTAACCGGGGAAGGACGGTCAGAACTGCTTCTGATTGAGTTTGATGCAGAATCCGGAAAGGAAACGGAACCTGTATCAGAAGAAAGTACACCAGAAGCGGAAAGCACAGAAACCGGGACGGAAGCTAATACATCGGCAGAGACGGAAAACGGCACAGAGGACGGCATAGCAGCTCTGGCAGATACGGAACAGGCAGGTGAAATTGCAACGCTGTCAGCCAGTGCATCCCAGATAGACAGTGCTTATACATCAGCCGGGAAGAACCTGTCCGATTCATCCAAAAAGGTGACACCGTCTGTTGGCTCCATTGGAGGGGAATGGGAGATCCTTGGGCTGGCCAGAAGCGGAAAGCTGGATCAGGATGTGATAGACAAGTATCTGGCAAATGTGGTCAGCACCTTAAAAGAAAATAACGGGGTGCTCCATGAAAAAAAATACACGGAATATTCCAGAGTCATTCTGGCATTGACTTCCCTTGGTGTGGATGTGACAAATGTAGGAGGCTATAACCTGCTGAAGCCTCTGGCTGATTTTGAAAAGACGAAATGGCAGGGCGTGAACGGTTCCATCTGGGCGCTGATTGCGGTGGACAGCCACGGCTATGAGTTCCCGCAGGCAGACGCAGGGGTAACCCAGAATTCCAGGGATAAACTAATCGAAGATATCCTGATACAGGAGCTTTCCAGCGGAGGCTGGGACATCTCAGGCAAAAGCGCAGACCCGGATATGACCGCCATGGCAATCCAGTCCCTGGCTCCCTATTACAGTACCAATTCTGATGTAAAAGAAGCTGTGGACAGAGGGATTGACCGTCTTTCAGCTATCCAGAAGAGCAATGGTTCCTTTGCTACCTATGGATCAGAGTCTTCTGAGAGTTGTGCGCAGGTGATTGTAGCTTTGACAGCCATGGGGATTGACCCAAATACCGACAGCCGTTTTGTCAAGAATGGAAAATCGGTAGTAGATGCACTCCTGACGTACGCCAATGCGGACGGCTCCTTCCGCCATGTGCTGGACGGGGATGCCAACCAGATGGCAACCGAACAGGCTTACTACGCACTGACGGCCTATGAGCGGTTTACCGGCGGCAAAACCCGGCTGTATGATATGACGGATGTGGCCATGCAGTCAGATAAAGACAAGGCAGCAACCGTACAGAAACTGATTGCGGCACTGCCGTCAACGGTGAAGCTGACTGACAAGAGCCAGATCGAGGCAGCCAGGAGTATGTACGACAGCCTGAGTGACGCACAGAAGGCGCTGGTTACCAATTACAGCAAGCTGGAAGCAGCCATGAAAAAGCTGCAGGAGCTGAAAAAATCCAGCGGTTCCGGCAGTGAAAGCGGTTCAGGATCCGGAAGTGGCAAAAAAAACAGTTCAACTACTAAGAAAAAGACCAAAGGAAGCACCAAAAAGGTAAATCTGGTATCAGGATCTTCCGGTAAGAAAGGCGGTACAGCAGCTGGTAAAACAGCATCTGGCAAGACTACAGCGGATACAAAAGAAAAAGAATCGGAAAAAGAAACAGACAAGAATGCCACAAAAACGACAGAAAAAAAGGGTGGCACAAAGACGGAAAAAGAAGTCACCAGCCTGATTACAGAGATGAACGGCCTGTTCCGTAAGACAAAGACCTCTGAGAAACTGCCAGAGAATGCAGAGGACTATACGGATGCGCAGAAAGAACAGATTCTGGATATTTACCGGACTTATTCGGAACTGACGGACGCACAGAAAAAAGAAGTAGAAGCAAGCAGCCATTATAAAGATTATGAAAAGGCAGTAGAGAGTTTCAAAGAGACGAACCATTATGATAAAGCGGCAGACATTGATCTGCGTGATAATGAAGAAGAGATCCTACCATGGTATGTGCAGGTGGAAGCAAGCAGTCTGAATGTGGAAAGCAGTCAGGCAGAGCAGGTAAGCCAGGCTCTGAAAGGCCAGGGAGAACTACTGAATCTGACGGATATTTCCCTGATGGATCTTCTGGATAATACCCAGTGGGAACCGGACGATCTGGTGCGGGTCAGTGTGCCGCTGGCAGACTTAGGGGACTATGAGAACGTGGCTGTGGTACACCTGAAGGACGACGGCAGTCTGGAATTCATCGACGGTCATATCGCAGGAAGCAGGATTGAGTTCGATACGGACCAGTTCTCCAGATTCGGCATTGCCGGATACAACGGTTCCATGGAGGATCTGATGAAGCCGGAAGAATCCACACAGAAACCGCTGTGGATGTATCTGATTCCAGGTGCGGGAGCAGCAGCGCTGCTGGTTATTCTGGGAGCCATGCGCCTGTCCCTTTCCAGAAAAGGCAAAAAGAAAACGGGTGAAGAGCGTGAGAGATAAATTCGCATCCTACCATCCGGTGATCAATTTCACCTTTTTTATCGTGGCCATCGTATACGGCATGATTCTACTGCATCCGGCTTTCCTGGCCGCATCGGTATTATTGTCCATGCTGTATTATCTGACAGCAAAGGGGTGGCAGGGCTGGAAGTTCGTGGGAGGGATGATCCCGTTATTACTGGTATTGTCCCTGATGAATCCGGTGTTTAATACCTATGGGGCGCATGTATTATTCCGGTACGCCGGGGGCAGGCCCTATACGCTGGAAGCCCTGTGTTATGGAGCGGCCCTCGGTGCCATGATGGTATCGGTGCTCATGTGGTTTGCCTGCTACAATGCAGTCATGACCAGTGACAAGTTTTTATATTTATTTGGAAAAATGGCACCGTCGG
>NZ_JAOQKE010000014.1:0-368 GCF_025567005.1 Muricoprocola aceti | reverse complement strand
TTCTTATAAGAACAAGGTTACACAGCTCAACGGGGCAAGGCGCTGCATCTGTCACTTATACACCGCAGCTTTCCATCCAAAGCTGGCAGAATTCATATACAAAAGCGGGGCTGATGGCTTACATAGCTTTTCTGGCCATACCGTCAGCCGTAAATATATGGGAGGAAGCGAGATGGCTCAATTTGAAATCAAAAATCTGACATTTACCTATCCGACAGCAAAGAATCACCCGGCGCTGTCGGATATCAATCTGAATATTGAGCAGGGGGAATATGTAACGGTCTGCGGGCGAAGCGGAAGCGGCAAGACCACCCTGCTGAAGCATTTGAAAAGTGTTCTGGCACCTCATGGGAAGCTGGAAGGTGAAA
>NZ_JAOQKE010000013.1:0-85340 GCF_025567005.1 Muricoprocola aceti | reverse complement strand
AAGAACACCCTCTTCTGTTATCTGATTTATAGAAACTTGTTAATCAAGTAGTCTTCATTGACTACATCATTATTATACTAGGGAGTTGATCTTCTCCCGTTCAAAGTAAACCGCTATTCCCAGATTTTTCAGATGTCTGGTCGTGTTCAGGCAATCAACCGTGTCCCTGGCAAATCGGCTGATGCTCTTTACCAGCACCATGTCGATCTTTCCTGCATTGCAGTCTGCCACCAGGCGATTGAAACCATCTCGGTGTGCTGTACTTGTTCCGGTAATTCCCTGGTCAACATAGACCCCCGCATATTCCCATTCGGGGTTATTCTGAATGAGGGTGCTGTAGTAGCTGACCTGTGCTGACAGGGAATGCAGCAACACCTCACATTCCTCGGAGACACGGGCATAAGCAGCAACTCGCTTCTTGCGCTTTAGCTGCGTCACACCCGGCGTGATTTGTCTGATTCTTGGCATGAAACCACCTCCTTTCGCAGTGACATATTCCCGTAATAACCGCACTGTATCAAGTCTATATTGGAGAATAATGTGCCGAATATCGGACGGTATTTTTCTTGCATCCTCCGCAGCATCCGCACTTGATTCTGTTGGATAAAATACTCACGCCACTATACCGAACATTCTAAAGCACTGGCTTTTCCATAAACTCGTTACCAAATGAAAACAAATATAATGAATAGTAAGCAACAAATTAATAAACCTAACCACCCGAAATCTCGCTGTTTTTCTATCTCCATGGTTTTCTTTTTCATTTGTCTTTTTGTTTTTCAAGTTGACAGGCAGCATCTCTTCTTTCCATTTTCATCAGTAATTCCAATGAACACATCCGCTTTTCTGCTTCCTGTTGCTTTTTCAGTGCCTCTTCAACAGCCTCCACAGAAGACTGTACTACCATTTTCTCCAGTTTAGAGTTCCGGTCCTGTACGTCTCTTATTTTTTCTTCGAGCTGCTCTTGCTCTTTCCTGCTCAGCAGCCCGTTCCTGTTCCGCAGATCGTCGTTGCTTCTCTGCAGCGACAGATTGATATTCTGCGTTCTGGACAATTCGGTTTGCAGTTTCTGATTTTCCTCGGTTAGCTTCTGAAGCTCGTCTTGTAGCTTCTGATTTTCGGATGAGATCTTCTGAAGATTTTCTCGAAGCTCCCGCATCCGTTCCAGACATTTCTGGATATTTTCCTGATCCTTTCTTTGTATTTCCAGAAGTCTGTCCCTTTCTGTATTTACTTTCGACAATGCCTCCGCTTGTTCCTGCAACAGCTTCCTCCACTTGTCGATAGTATCGTGCAAGATCGGCATCTGCTGTGTCGTCTCTGCCGGTAATACACCTTTCTTTTTGCTCATTTCTGATAAATTCATCCTCTAATTCCCCTTTACTGATTTTAAGATGGAAAGTTTTAGAAAGATTACTGTCACGTACTTTCTTCCCTTCCGAATTTTGAAACGTAATATGCTTTCTATTTTCTGTCCAGTTTACGTTCCATCCCAAATTTCCCATTTCTTTGATAAATTGCTCCCGGCTGATGCAGGACTCCATAACAGTTAAAACCACCATTGCACAGTCTGCAACAAAGCTATCCTTTTTCTGTTGCCGGAACAGATTATATTTATCTTTACTCCATGCAATGACTTCCCCCGTCTCAATCTGGCTGCCATCAAAATGTTTTCCTTTTCCAGCAACAGTAAGCCCCCGTTCCCGGCACATCTGGTTCGTCAGCTGCTTCATCCGTTCCAGATCTTTTCTCGAATTATGCAATTTTTTCCCGTTTTCATAGCTCACAGAATTTGTAACCAAGTGACAGTGGATATGGTCTTTATCCTTATGGACACTGACCACCGTCTGGAAACCAGAAAACCATTTCTCCGCAAATGCAATGCCAAATTCCAATGCCTGTTCCGGTGTAATCTTTTCATCCTTATGCCAGGAAATCACATTATGGGCATACATCCTTCCCGAATCCTTTCCCCACAATCGTTTTTCTTCCAGAAATGACTGGTACACCAGATCATAATTCACTTCTTCGTAAGGATATGGACCAATGATATGGACAAGATGCTGATCTGTTTTTCCTTCCCGGAGGACATATTCAATACAGTTTCTCATTGCCCCATGGGAATTTGTCCGCTTATTAATTGTCTTATTGATCGCCATATCTTTTCACACTCCTTCCGATATCCTGATATATTTTCGTTGAGACTGTTAAAAACATCTGCTCTGGGATAAAAACCTCCTGCATTCATATGATGCGCAATCTGGTTAATATTTGTTGTGGCACCACGAAGCAACCGGTTTGTTTCTCCCAATCTCTGACTTAGTACTTTCAGTTCTTCTTCTACCTCCTCTGATACAAGCTCCACATTTTTAATTGCCGCAAGTACCACTGCCTGCTGTGTCTGACCGGATTCTTTTATCTTTTGCTGGAGCAGAGCATATTCTTTCTCATTCATCCGTATAGTAACGGTATGGTTTCTTTTTCTCATAATCATTTCACTCCTTCATTTTTACACTGCTATTTTCATATATATCATTCAGTAATCTTTCGGCTTGTAAGGGATTCCATAAGGGGTACTGATGCCCCTTTGGTGGGTGCAGGGCAAAGCCTATCTGGCCTGTTTCTATTGTTTCAGAATGTCCTGTGAACATTTTGAAACGACAGAAACATGAACAGCGGCTCAGGATTGTAAAGGATGAAATCCTTCCGGGGTCCTAGGGGCGGAGCCCTTTGGCAAGTTTAGGAACAGCCCAAAGGCTGGCTCCGGTGCAGAGTGGCTTGCCACTTTGCGAAACTTGCCTGTCATCTCTCCACCACTTAGCCAGCCCCTGCTAATCAGTTTTCTCCTCCATGCGATACCAAATTTTGATCGAGATGACAGTGGTTTTGTGGTGCAGAAGCAGACTGTAGAGGAAATAGAAAAGCTCCCCTTTCAACAAATTTTCTCTTTCCGAAGCAGGCTGATTATGCACCACTCCGATGCGGAGTATCGGACAATTATGTGCCGTATCCGGCACTCTTATCTTTTTCTCCCATGCTTATGCAGCGTTTCCCGGCTGCCAACGCTTTTCTGTCATAATTTCTCACTATTTCTGCTTCTTTTCTTCCAAACCATTCTCTTTTTCTGATGAAAGACATAAAAATAACAGCCATAAACATTTCCCCGATTCTCACCAACAGAAATGCTATCACTGCCATTGTTTTTTTCTTCTATTTTGTTTTCGCAAAACAATTTTGTACTGTCAGTCGGTTCTCCTGTTACTGCCATTTTGTAATTAGCTAAAAACTGTCTGCAAAATCCAATGCCGCATCCATATCTGCCTCCTGTTCCCAGTCCAGCGTATTATCTGTAGCCTCATTATCTGGTTTCTCCATCGTCATTGCCATATTCGGCAAATTATTATCTCCTACCGATTCCTTCACAAACGGTACAAGCATTTCCAGAAGATTCTTCGCCATAGCCATCGGGACGGATTCCTTCACACCATCCCGGATAGCTGTTTCCACTCTTTCCAGAAACGCATCTTCCTTTTCTCTGGTTTCCAGATACGGATCAGCTTCATTTCGATATATTCTGGAGAAGTAATCATTCAAAGCTACCACAACCGCTCTGGTATAGGACTTATACTTCTGCCTGTCCATTGTCTGCAAATATTCCCATGCCTGTCTGTCCTGTTCATCACAGAGGTTCAAGCGAATATTTGTATTAATGATTTTCCGTTCTTTTCTCATACAAGTACCCCTCCGTTTTTCTGAATTTTTCTTGCTGTCATGGCTTCATAGCCTTTGGCTGTAGCACAAATATCACGCACGATGGTCACTCGGTCTTTATCATAGTCACCAAAGTTCTGAATCATGCAGCCGCCTCCACCGACCACATACAGACGCATCAGTTCCGGGTTGTATTCCCGTTCTCTCAGCTTATGGAAAATCTCTTTTGTATACTCTCCGGCAGCTTTACGAATCACAGAGAGAGATTTTTCTCCAATATCGGCAGTTCCTGCACGGATCACCTGCTCAATCACCAGATCATCCACCACTGTTCCCAGCTCCTTCAGCAATGATTCCCTGACAGCAAGCACACACTGATGTGTTCGATATTTCTCTGTAAAGCATTTTTTCTCTACCGGGCGAGAATTGTTGATATACATAATATTCATAGTTCCATTTCCGATATCAGCCAGCATATTGATTCCTTTAAAGTCCTGTAATCGGTAAAAAGCTGCTGCAAATCCCTGTGGATAAATATCAGCTCCGACAAACTCCACATGATATTCTTTATTGCGGAATGTGAAGTCCACGCTATCATTCTGGAGAAGATACTTCTGGAAGTCTTCTTTCTGTGAAGCCACCCAAGTCAGTGGAAGTCCTGCCGCAAGATGCACCTTCACCTGATTCATTCCCTTTCCGTCTAATTCTCTGGCAATCGCAGCCAGCGTCAGCACATAATAGTCTAGATCCTGTGTTTTCTCTGCACAGAACTCTTTGTGTTCTTCACCGATCTGGTAATACAGCCCATTATAAACAAGAAGGTTATTCTGAAAGATGGGCTCCTTCTCGTATCTGACTACACCAGACGTAAAGCACCTGGTTGCTGTTTTCATGTTTCCATAACCGTGATCAATTCCAATCACCATAATTGTTTCATTTTTGTTGTTTTTCATCATTCTCATAATCATACCTCGTTCTTTCTTTTCTTATCCGATCCTATTAATACTTACGTGAATTGATAAGATGGATATTTTATTTACTGGTTCTTTAATAATTCATATTTGATAATATGGATTATTAATAGTGATGGATTTTCCAATATGGGATTACCCATATCTGGTTTTCCTGTTTTCTGATATCCGGAGATAGGAATTTCCTATGACCTGATTGTCCCAAATTGGACTATCCACCTTTAGGCTCTTCTCATCTCCATTCAATCATTTTCTTCTCCTAATGGAACTTCCCGGATAATATATTCGGTATCTCCATAAAAGCCATATTCGTTACGCAATCTGTGACGTTCCACATATCCATGATGCTCTAATTCCTTAATTGCGGAACGAACAGAATCAATTCCATCTCTGCTCAATGTTGCCAGTCCCTGCATGTTATAATTCCAATCGTCTGGTAGGCTTAACATCAGCGACAATAAGCCTTTCGCTTTCAATGTCAGATTCTTATTCTTGAAATGGTGATTACTCATTACCGTATAATTCTTAGTTCTCTCCACACGAAAAATCTGTGCCAAGCTCCTCACCTCCTTATGAAAAAAGACACAAATCAATTTTCATGACCTGTGCCTTTTCCTTCATTTATTCTGTTTATTTATTATTTCATTAAACGTAAATCAGTTCTTCTAAAATGATTTCCTCTGCGATTGCTCTGTGTTTGTTAGCAGCCCTTACCCAAGCCATCTGGTCAACCCCTTTCTCTGGCAACGGATCACTTTTTTCCATCTCTCTCAGGATAATCTCTTCCCGTTTTCTTGCCGCCTGGTCAATCTCCAGAAGATGTTCTCCTATCGTGTCCTGTAAAAGCATTACCTGATATTTCGCCCGTTTATGATTTTTCAGATAATCTCTGCGTAGGAATCCATATTTTCCAAGTTGTGTCATCTGTTCTCCGGATTTATACTCCAGTTCTGGAAGCAAATATCCGTTTACATTCCTATAATTCAGTTTCATAGCTTCTTCACACTCCATTTCGTAATCATATATTGCGTCACCATCGTCTGACGTTAACTTTCTCCCAAAAATGGGAAAAAGTCTTTCTCTATAATACCTAATGCACATTACTTTTCCTATTCTTCTGTGCCCACCCTTTGAGTAACTTTTCAATCAAGTCTGCCTGTTGAGCCGGCGTATAATCTGCCGGGAAATACTTTCCGATCCGCTCAAGTGGGATTTTGATTTGTTCCCTCTGGTTCGGCTTGATTTCCTCCAAAATTTCGTAAATCATATCCATATCAAGACATTTTTGTTGGCTCATCCGCTTTAACCGGTTCGCCTGCGAAATGTTTGGGACACACTGTTCCAGTTCCATCACAGCATGAAGTTCATACTGTTCTGCTTCCGTCAGGAAGGAAATTTCCACCGCTGAACGAATTGCAAGCAGCTCCCGGTCAACCATATCCAAAATCTTTGGAATCAATTTTGTCAGACGAATATATCTTTTAATCTGTGTCACACTTTCCCCCACCATCCGGGCAAGCTGTTCATTGCTGCGATTGTTTTCCATATACTTCGGTCCCAATGGGTCCGAAGTCATATCATCTACTCTGCCTTGATGTTTCATTGCTTCCAGTCGCATCTTATAGGCAAATGCTTTTTCACTCGGCAGAATTTTTTCTCTTTGGAGATTACTGTCTACCATCGCAATGATTGACTGGTCATCGTCCAAATCACGGATAATGGCTGGCACTTCTTCCATACCTGCCCATATGGCTGCCGCCTTTCTTCTGTGTCCTGCGATAATTTCATAACCGTCACCATCCGTATTATGGCGGATTAACAGCGGAACCAGAACCCCTTCCTTTTCCATGCTTTGGCGTAATTCAAACAATTCCTGATTTTGCTCCACCTTAAAAGGATGGTCTTTAAAATCATGAAGTTCTGAAACCTTTACCAGAACAATACCTTCACCCGACTCGTAATCCTTTGATGAACACACTACTCTTTTCTTTGACATTTCAATTATCCTCCATTTAATCTGAATAAAAGAAAAGGACTCTTACCTCTCAGAAATTCTGAAAAACAAGCGTCCTTTTGACTGTTTTAACGATATTCAAATAAAAATGAAATTTTCTTTTTCATGTGTCCACTCATACCAGATGCAGAACTACCGATACCTCGATTCCGTCCATAATCTGCTTTTTTCGTCCCTGTTTACCTGTAGGTGCGAAACTCATATATCTCGCAAAGTGCCTAAAACAAAGGACTTCTACGAATTCACCCGATGTAGACAACACACCGTCTCCACATGCACCGTTCCAGGAAACATATCTACACAGCATACCTTCTCCGGCACATACCCATGTGCCTGCAAGATCTCCAGGTCTCTGGCCAGTGAAGTTGGCTTGCAGGAGATGTACACCATCTGTTCTACTCCGAAATGGATGATTTTTTCCAGTGCCTTTGGATGAATACCGTCTCTCGGTGGATCCAGTACGATGAAGTCTGGTTTTTCCTCTACTAGATCAATGGCTTTTAACACATCTCCCGCAATGAACGTACAATTATCCAGTCCATTTAATTTTGCATTTTCTTTTGCTGCCTCTACAGCCTCTTCTACGATCTCGATACCGATCACATGCTTTGCCACCGGTGCCAGCATTTGCGCAATGGTTCCGGTTCCAGAATACAGATCAAAAATGGTTTTATCTTTTGTCTCTCCCACATAACTTCTTGCAGTATCATACAGTACTTCTGCCCCCAGCGAATTGGTCTGGAAGAAAGAGAACGGTGAAATGCGGAATTTCAATCCCAGCAATTCCTCAAAAAAATAATCCTGACCAGAAAGGATATCGGTATGATCGTTCTGAACCACATCTGCAAGACTGTCATTCTGAGTATGAAGAGTTCCTGCAATTTTTCCCTTCAGATTCAGGCTCTGAAGCAGTGCAGACAATTCTGTCAGCTGATTAGTTTCTTCCCCACCACAGAATTCTGTCTGAGTCGTTGTTACCAGATCAATCAGAATTTCCTCGGTCTTGACTGCCTTTCTCACCAGAAGGTGACGCAGATACCCCTGGTGACTCAGCTTGTGATAGTACTTTGCTCCCTGCTGCTGATAGAATTCCAGCACTGCTTCCAGAATCTTACGAAAGTCTTCATCAACGATCTGACAATCTTTTACTGTCACAATATCATAAAAGCTGCCACGCTTATGCATTCCCAGAGCCAGTGGTCCGTCCTTATATTCGTCTCCAAAGGAAAATTCCATCTTATTGCGGTATCCAAACTGACATGGACTTGCCTTGATTCCTTCAAATTCATAAGATTCACACACCGGATCCAGAAGTGCCTTCACCTGACTGGCCTTCAGCTCCAGCTGCTTCTCATATGGAAGATTCTGGTAGGTACATCCACCACAGTCCTGAAAATGTGGACATGCACTTTCGATCTCTTCCTGTGACTTTTCCAGCACTTCCAGGAGACGTCCTTCTGCCTTTCCTTTTCGAATCTTATTCACAGAAGCTCTTACCTTCTGTCCTGGAAGGACATTCTTGATAATCACCTTCCGCTCTTCCCCTTCGACTTCTACCATTCCCTTATTTGGGAACTGAATTTCTTTTACAATACCCTCTACTACCTGTCCTTTTTTCATCTATCTTTCTCCTGCTCTTCTTTTCTAAGTACACACTTTAACTTATAAAAGGCAGGTGCCATGTGGCATCTGCCTTATTCCTCTTGTGAATTATTCCTCTGTCTTTCCTTCTGTCTCGTCTACAAAGATCTCATCTTCTGCATCTTTCTCATCTTCCAGATCTTCGTCTTCAAAATAATCATCAAAGTCATCTTCAAAATCGTCTTCGAAATCTTCCAGATAATCAGGAGTTAAATATCTGTAAACGGCATATGCAATACCTGCAACTGCTGTCACAGCACCGATTACTGCCAGAACCCAAAGAATCGCATTTTTATGTTTTTCCTCTTCTTTTTTCTGCATTAATGCTAATAAATCCTCAATTCTATTCATATCGGTTCTTCCTTTCTTTCATGATTCGTATTTTCTCTAGTATATCACTAATGTCCTGTTTTTACCACCCAAAAATTACACTTTCTTGAGTTTTGCAAAAGCTGCAAACATTTTCTTTACACCAGCTTTTTCAAAATTCACTGTCACCTCGTAATCCTTGCCGCCATCGATAATATTCTCCACTGTTCCCACACCAAACTTGATGTGGCGTACCTGGTCTCCTACCCCATAGTCCAGACTGTCTGCCTTTTTCACCCTGAACTGGTCGGGATCAAAGGCTTTCGTCTGAAACGCTTTTCTGGCCTGCATATATGGGCTGTGTGGATCCGGCTTCTTTTTCACCGGTTGCTCCACTTTCACATGCTCGCCTCCTGTCTGTACCAGACGAATAGGGATCTCTCTTAAGAATCTGGAGATCGGATAGTACTGTGTCTCACCACGCATCATACGCTGCTTTGCGCAGGTAATAGTCAGATGCTTCATGGCACGGGTAATTCCCACATAACACAGACGTCTCTCTTCTTCCAGTTCATCAGGATCATCGGCATTGATGCTGGCATATCCCGGGAATACCCCTTCTTCCAGACCTGTCAGATAGACGTTCGGAAACTCCAGCCCTTTGGCACTGTGTAAGGTCATCAACACCACGTGGTTGGCATCTTCTTCCTGCTCATCCAAATCTGCTACCAGTGCCACTTCTTCCAGAAATCCGCTCAAGGAAGGCTCTTTGGTAGATTCTTCATAAGTCACGATTTTGGAAATCAATTCATCAATATTTTCGATACGGGCCTTGGCCTCATCTGTTCCTTCAGCCTGAAGCTCTGCCACATATCCTGTCATATCTATAATAGACTGAAGCAGCTCATGAACACTATAGAATTCAGCCTGACTGCGCAGTGTCTGAATAAAAGTCACAAATGGTTCAATCTTTGCGGCTGCCCTACCCAGCGAAACGATATTCTTTGCGTCCTGCAGTGCGGCATAAAAACTGATCTCCCGGTCTACCGCATAGTTCTGCACTTTCGCCAGTGAAGCTGCTCCGATGCCTCTTTTCGGGATGTTGATAATACGACGTACTGCCAGATCATCCCTTGCATTGTCTACGGTTTTCAGATAACACAGCAGATCCTTGATCTCTTTTCGCGCATAGAAATTGATGCCGCCCACCAGCTTATATGGAATATTCGCCATCAGCAGCTTTTCCTCAAACAGACGGGACTGGGCATTGGTACGATACAGAATTGCACAGTCTTTATAATCAAATTCGCCCTTATTCTTTCTTCTGTGAATATCTTCTGTCACGTAATCTGCTTCTTCAAAAGAAGTCATACACTGACGCACTGTGATCTGATCTCCTCGCTCATTTTCCGTCCACAGAGCTTTTTCCTTTCGTCCAATATTATGACTGATCACACCATTGGCTGCATCCAGAATGTTCTGTGTGGAACGATAATTCTGCTCCAGCTTGATCACTGTGGCATCCTCAAAGTCCTTCTCGAAATTCAGAATATTTCCGATATTGGCACCACGGAACTTGTAAATTGACTGATCATCATCACCGACCACGCAAAGATTTCGGTATTTTTCTGCCAGAATACTGACCAGCTTAAACTGTGCTGAGTTGGTATCCTGATATTCATCTACCATGATATATCGGAACCGATCCTGATAATATTCCAGCACATCCGGGCAGGTACGGAACAATTCTACTGTCTTCACAATCAAATCATCAAAGTCCATAGCATTATTTCGTTTTAAAGCAGCCTGATATTCCTTATATACATCACAAATTTTCCGCTTCGTGAAATCTCCGAATACCTGTGTCTCATATTCTGTCGGTCCTATCAGTTCATCTTTCTGATGAGAAATAGCCGACAGAAACATCTTTTCCTTGTATACCTTGGTATCGATCTCCAGGCGTTTGCAGATATCTTTCATCACCGTCTTCTGATCATCTCCGTCATAAATCGTGAAGTTCGTTCCATATCCCAGACGATCGGCAAATCTTCTTAGAATCCGCACACACATAGAATGAAAGGTAGACACCCACACTCCATCAGAACCGTATCCTACCAGCTGATCCACACGTTCCCGCATCTCCCCTGCTGCTTTATTCGTAAATGTAATCGCCAGAATATTCCATGGATTTACTTCTTTTTCTTCTATCAAATATGCAATTCTGTGGGTCAGTACTCTGGTTTTTCCAGATCCTGCACCTGCCAGCAGCAAAAGTGGTCCATCTGTATGGAATACCGCCTGCTTCTGGCATTCATTTAAGGTATCATAATTGCTCATTTTTTTCCTTTCCAGTAAAAAATACTTGCCACGTAGTTTTGAAAACTGTATAATCTAGTCAGGAGGCGTTAAATTATGAAACTCGATAAAGATGATATACTAAAAAGCATTCTTGAACATATATCTGATCTTGATTATATCAAGACTGCGGATATCCCCAACATTGAATTATACATGGATCAGGTGACTACTTTCATGGACTCTCAGATGGCATCTTCCAAGCGTTATCCAGATGACAAGGTTCTGACTAAGACCATGATCAATAATTACGCAAAAAATCACCTGCTTCCTTCTCCAAATAAAAAGAAATATTCCAAAGAACATGTCTTGATGCTGATTTTTATTTACTACTTCAAGAGTTTTTTGTCCATCTCCGACATTCAGGCTCTGCTCACTCCTCTGGCAGATCGTTACTTCCAGAAAGAGGATGGGCTGAATGTGGAAGATCTCTATAATGAAGTCTTTGGTATGGAAAAAGAACAGGTGGAATATTTAAAAAAAGATCTGATGGAAAAATATCAGACTGCCAGTCAGTCTTTTGCTGAGGCAGAGGAAAAAGACCGTGAATTTCTCACAATGTTTTCCTTTATCTGTCTGCTCAGCTTCGACGTCTATATGAAAAAACAACTGATTGAATCCATTATTGATTCTTTTCCATCCGACTGAATACCATCTGATATCCGTCATTGCCATAATTCAGTGACCGGTTGACCCTGCTTATGGTTGCAGTGGATGCGCCTGTCTGTTCAGCGATCTCCAGATAGGTCTTATTTTCCGTCAGCATCTTTGCAACCTCAAAGCGCTGGGACAGAGATAACAATTCATTGATGGTACACACATCCTCAAAAAACTGATAACATTCTTCTACATTTTCCAGTTGTAACACAGCTTCAAATAGATGCTTCACTGCCTCTGTATGGACGGTCTTGCTCATGTTCTACATCCTCCCTTTACATTCAATATGCCTTTTTCGGGCATTATTTTCTGACATATTTCAAGAATTCCTCAACAGAACGGTTCACCACCAGTTCCTCTGGAAACTTCATTTCTTCCATCAAAGCTATCGCCAGATCATGATTTCGTATATCCCAGATACAGTGTGCATCGCTGCCCATGATAATCGGCTGTTGATACTCCACGCAATACTTCAGCATCTGTATATCGTTTTCTCTGGCTCCCTGTCTGGTACCCGACGGATCCAACGAATGATTGTTCAACTCCAACAGCTTATGTTCTTCCTTTGCAGTATACACAATCTGCTCCATATCCACCGGATATCTGCCATCATCCGGGTGTCCGACAATATTCACATACGGATTCTTCAGTGCTGCTACGATAGCCTGTGTATTCTCTTCTCTGCTACCTGGCTTGATACATGGAATATGGAGACTTGCGATCACCACATCCAGCTTCTGCAATGTAGACTCAGGCAGATCCAGTCTCCCCTCAAAATCGCAAATATTTATTTCTGTACCGAACAGCAGCGGCATCCCGTCTATCTCTCTTGGCATCACCTTCAGATTATCGAAATAGAAACGGTGCGGTCCACCTGGCATCTCCGGTGCATGATCGGTAATTCCCAGCAGTTCCAGGCCCTTTTCTGACGCTGCATGAGCCATCTCCATAATGGTGTTATAAGCATGCCCACTTATTAGTGTGTGGGTATGTATATCCAAAACATCTCTCATTTTTTCACTCCTCATATCGTTCAGTATACCATATTATCATTCTGATAATCAACCACTTTCCTGTTTTAAAGCGTGAATATGTGAAAGCTGCCCGGGTCAAAAAGCCTGAAACCACGATGTGCTTGCACAAGAGTGGTTTTACGGCTTAATGACCCGCCCCAATATGAGCATGAAAGTGGAGCGTAAGCTTCACGATATGCGAATGTGGGGCAGGGTGCTATGTGCCGGTGGCACATGTTTAGCACCGACCGGAGTGAAACGGAGATGTGAGAGTACGAAGTACGAAACAATCCGAAAGGCAGCTTTTGTAGATATATCACAAAAATCCCATACCTGATTTCTCACTGTATGGGATTCCTGTTTCTTCTAAACGGATTTTGCAATCTGTGATCTGATTTACACCTGCTCCAAATATTCCTTTAATGCCTGTGCCAGCTGATCTGGACAGGATGTTGGACGCACACCACACTTGGTTCCTTCCAGACGATGCATCACATCTGCCACATCCATTCCTTCTACCAGGCGTCCGATTCCAGCAGTATTACCACTGCATCCGCCAATGAAATTCACATTTTTCAACTTGTTATCTTCTACTTCAAAGGTCACTGCTGAAGAACAGACACCTTTATTTTTATGAATATAAGTCGTATCTTCTTTTCTTAACATGGTACTTTCATTCCTTTCTGTGTTATTTCGTATTTTATCGCATCTGAGTATATCACAAAACTTTCTTCTCTGCAAATGGCAGCTTCTTCATCATCTGGTAATAACACGGTATCAGCAACACACATGCTCCAAACCATGCCATGGGACTTGCAATACAAACTGCCGTAAATCCTATTATTCTGGCTAATCCCACAGTTGCCGCTATTCGCATCACCAGTTCGATCATGCAGGCCATAAATGGTGCCCTGCCATTTTGCATACTCTGAATGGAAGTTCAATAAACAGCCAGCAACCCCAGTAAAAAGTAAAATGGAGCCTCTATCGTCAGGAACAGATCGGAATAGTGGTAGATCTCTGACGAATTCGTTCTCTTTTTCCTGCTCCAAAGTTCTGTGCCACATAATTAGATATAGCCGTCATCATGGCATTATTGACCAGTACCGATACCTGATCTGCCTTGGATGCTGCCCCTGCTACTCCCATTTGAAATGGAACAATACATAAAATATCCAGGAAAATATTCAGAACAGAAGAAAATACCAAAATCTGAACAATGCTGCTGTACCCTGTATCTTCCTTTCCCCGGATACGGAAAATAGTGCTGCCATTCTTGATCTCCTGAATCAGGTGGAACATAGCTTTGACCAGAAAGCCTACTGTTATGAGTTAAAAATAAAGGGGCTGCTCTGCGAAGCTTTTTCCATGATTCTGAGAGAACATCAGTCCGAGTTTCACACTTTTCTTCCATCCAATCAGGTAGAACTGGAACGCCTGGAACATATGCTGCACTTTTTACATACACATTTTGATTCCGTTTTTACTCTTCAGGCACTTGCTGATGATGTCCATCTCTCCCGTGAAGTATGCTGCCGCCTTTTTAAGAAAATGACCGGAAAAACCATTTCTTCTTATCTGGAAGAATATCGTGTAGCACAAAGTCTTTCACTGGTGCAAAGTGGTCAGTATTCCATGATGCAGATTGCTGATATAACCGGTTTTAGCAATGCGAGTCGATTTGCCAGTGCATTTTGCAGACAATTCGGTTGCAATCCTGGTGAATATCATTCTCAAAAACAGAAACTTTTGTAAGTTTTTTCTGGCCATTGCCTGCTATTATAAAATCGACGCCTGCAAAAAGCGATTCCTATATTGCTTTCGCTGATACAGATATTGATTTATTACACAACTTTTTTATTTTTGCATATAGTAATCTGATCATATTTTTGGAGTTCTTTTCTTTATGAAAAAGCATTTTCCCGTATTTTTTCTCTCTGCCAGTCTGCTGTTATCTTCTCTGACACCAATCAGTGCTCAGGCAGCCAATACCAGCGATCTGAAACCAGTTACCTTAAGTGAAGTAGCCCATTCTATTTTCTACGCCCCACAGTATGTGGCATATGAACAGGGATATTTCATCGATGAGGGGCTGGATGTGACCATCACCACGGCTTTTGGAGCCGATAAAGTCATGGCAGCCCTTCTTTCTGATTCTGCCCAGATTGGGCTGATGGGATGCGAGTCTACCATCTACGCCTACAACGAAGGAGTAACCGATACTGTACTGAACTTTGCTCAGCTGACACAACGTGCCGGTAATTTTCTGATTGCCCGAGAGGCTATGCCAGATTTTCAGTGGGAAGATCTGAAAGGGCAAACCGTACTTGGAGGACGTAAAGGTGGTATGCCTGAAATGGTATTTGAATATATTTTAAAAGAACAAGGGATCGATCCTGTCAATGATCTGACGATTGACCAAAGTATCGATTTTGGATCTACCGGAGCCGCATTTACAGGCGGTCTCGGAGACTTTACTGTTGAATTCGAACCATCCGCAACTGCACTGGAAAAGGAAGGCGTCGGATATGTGGTTGCCTCTCTTGGCATAGATTCCGGCTATGTTCCATACACATCTTACTGCTGCAAATCCAGCTATCTGGATGCACACTCTGATGTAGTACAAAAATTCACGAATGCATTACAAAAGGGTGTGGATTATGTCTTAACCCACACCCCTGAAGAAACTGCTTCTGTCATTGCTCCTCAGTTTTCTGAAAATGACCTGGAAACGATCACCACGATTGTAAATCGTTATCTTATACAAGATACCTGGAAGCCATCTTTGATTTTCGATCCGGATCATTTTTCCACGCTCCAGGATATTCTGGAATCCGCCGGTGAACTGACCAGCCGTGTTCCTTATGATGCACTGATCGTCACAGACTATGCTGATCAGGCTTCCTGATCCTTAAATCGGATCTGTCTTGATACACTGAGTGCCAGTGCCATCTCCGCCATCAGAAACATGATCGATGTTCCTCCATAACTGATGAACGGCAGGGTAATTCCTGTCGTAGGAATGGCATTGGTAACAACTGCAATATTCAATACTACCTGCAATGCAATATGAATAAAGATACCAGATGCTATCAATGAACCTAAAAGATCCGGTGCATTCTGTGCAACAAAGAATAGCCGGTACAACATAAATGCAAACAAGATCGTCAGCATAATTGCTCCAAATAATCCCAATTCTTCACAGATAATCGTAAAAATCATATCATTCTGCGCTTCTGGCACATAGTCCAGCTTTTGAAGGCTGTTTCCCAGCCCCTTTCCAAAAAAGCCACCGGAACCGATCGCATACAGTCCCTGCATAACCTGGTATCCGCCCAGGCTGGAATTCGCCTCCGGGTTCAGCCATACCAGAATACGCTTCAGACGGAAACTGCTTCCACTTGTCAGATTTCCCTTTACATACCATACTACGCCTGCTGCAAGCAGTGCAATCAGTATCACTCCAATCGCAAATGGTCTGCTATCTGGAAATACAATAAACAAAAGACCAACTGTAATCCCTGCAATGATAATTGCTGTACTCAGATTTTCTGTAAACGCAAAGGTCAGGAACGATGTCAGTCCCCCTGATAACAGCACTACCCAGAATGCCGGCCAGGATTTCATGTTCTTTCCCATCTTCACAATCAGGGTCGGAAGGAATAAAATAACTGCCACTTTTGCCATCTCTGCCGGCTGAAAAGACAATGGGCCAAGGTAAATCCATCGCTTTGCACCGTTCAGCTCAGTTCCCAGGAACTTTGTAAGAAACAACAATACATTTGCAATCAGATAAATCCATCCAGAAAACATTGCATAAACATGATAATCTACTCTGGAAGCTACAATCGCAATGATCAGACAACCTGCACTGATCGCTGCCTGCTTCTTGAAATAAAACATATCACTTCCGAATTTAATCTGTGCGGAATATGCACTGGAGCTGTACAGCATAATAAGACCAAAACAAGTCAGCAAAATTACACTTACCAGCAGATTGTAATCATAATACTGAGAACTCTGACGAAGATTTACTTTTATCTTACGCTTTTTTTTCGCCATGTATTGCTCCTTATGTTTTTTCTGTCGCACCCGTTTCTACTCTTTTACGGATGCGATGCCAGAACTCGTCTTCTGTCGCTGAAACATCAGACTTCACATTCTGGTCTACCTGTATAAGAATATCATCAGACCGATATTTATGCAAGTTTTTTGTACAGGAGCATCTACGTTTTCCTTATTTATTCGTCTTTTGCAGCCGGATATTCATTACACAGCAAACGATATGGCGGCTCATCTTCTTCGATTGCCGGGAAACGTCCTACTGCATCATGGAAACGATTATCTGTGGTATCATCATTGCACATGGACACTTCTCCAATCAGAATATCTCCACTTCCCGGTACTACAGCAAAGCTATGATACTGATGTGGCCACAGAGTAATACTTTCACCTGGTTTGATCTCTACTTCTGTTCCAGCCGGTACATAATAAGAGCGTCCATCAGAATTAACAAGTACATCTGTATCTGCATATCCACCATTCCCATCATCGTTATATACTTTTAACAACAGAGTTCCACCACCTCTGTTGATAATATCTTCACTTTTAATCCAGTGAAAATGAGATGGGAATGTCTGTCCGTCTTTCAGATAAATCAGCTTTTCTGCATATACTTTTTTATATTTTTCCAGCTTCTGGTTGCCATTTCGAATTGTGATCAGTGCAAATCCTACCTTATCAAAATTCTCCAGACCACAATCAGTAATATCCCAGCCCAACTGGTTATCACGAATCTCATCATATTCATGATTCTTATGTTCCCATTCTTCCGGTGTCCAGTTGCAGAATGGTGGTAACGATACATGATACTTTTTCAGCATAGCTTCCATTTCACGGATACTCTGATTAATTTTTGATCTTTTCATTTAAAAACCCTCCCCAATTATTATATAGTAAAAGAAAGTTACTATTTATATCTACATAGTAACACTCTTTTACTATTTGTCAATACCTTTTATACGATTCGACCTGCAAAAATTTCTGTCAAAAGACTGCAGGCGCATCCAATGATATGCGCATCTTCTCCAAAATAAGACTTTTCCACTCGGATCTGATGATAATCTGCCAGAAGTTTCTTCTCATTAATATAGTCCTCCAGATGACAGATATATCTATCTGGGATCCAATATCCTTCATGACCTATAATGACTTTCTGTGGGTTAAACAAATTTGTCAGATTCACAATCCCACAAGCCAGTTTTTCCATCATATCTTCCAACACCCGGTCTGTTTCTTTTGCATACTCTGACATATCTATCTGGCAGAACTCCCGAAAGCTTTTCTTCCATCCGGTAATCTGGCATAGCTGTCTGGCTATCACCGGACTGGAAACATAGGTTTCCATACATCCCTTTCGCCCACAGCTGCATCCTCTTCCATTCCAGTCAATACTCACATGTCCCAGTTCACTGGTAAATCCACTGTAATCCCGATATATATTTCCCTGAGAGATGATTCCAGATCCGATTCCATTTGCCAGACCAACAAACACAAAATCCTCCACATCTCTTCCATTTCCAAAAAATTTTTCTGCCAGAGCAGCTCCATCATACTGGCTGTCGAAAAATACCGGCATTTCATATCGTGCTTTCAATACAGATACAATATCAATATTTTTCATTCCATAAAAATTGGGCGGATTCAAAATTCTTCCCTTTCCAACATTCACCGGCCCTAACGCTCCGATTCCAATCCCACAGATCTCCGTTCGTGGTATCCTGTCCAGGATCTCATCAATTCTATGAAAAAGATGCTCCAGCAGTTGCCCGTGATTCTCTTCGGTCACTGGGAAACTTCTACGCTGTATAATATGAAGCTGAAAGTCACAGAGAATCACACTGCACTCTCCCCGGTAGATATGCACGCCAATCATCTTAGGCGCCTTAGAGGACAGACACAACTTAATCGGATTCCGTCCCTTTCCCTGAATACGGACACATTCTTTTTCCTCCACCAGATTCTGTTCCATGAATTCACTGATAATATTCGTGACTGCCATCTTCGATAACCCTGTTCTCTTTGCCAGTTCAATTCTGGATTCACATTCCCCGGTGACAATCAGCTTCAGTATCAGTCCACGGTTCTGCTGTTTTAATGTTGTATTGTTATATCCTGTATTCTGCACTTTTTCTACCTCTCATACGTCAACTGTTTTCATCATAGCACACCCAATCAGAATACTCTATCTTTTTTTCAGATAACACCGTATTCACCATCTTAGATTTTATTCATACTATAATTAATGAAATAACATTTGGAGGATATATGAAGTCAACCTGTAGAAACACCAAATCCACACAGATATGCCGCAGTGATCCACAGGCTTCTTTCCCGATTGCAATGGCCTATGTACCATGGCAGTCTTTTCATAAACTCTATAACTTCCACGAAGGCTTATCCCGGGGAACCATTTTCCCGGAACTGGATAAACCATTCTGTGGAAGAAGAGGAGGCTGTTCATGAATCAGTATAGTTCGTTTGAATCCATGACACAGACACAGCTGATGAATTGTATCAACGAAATAAGTTTTGCTCTGGATGACCTGCTTCTTTATCTGGATACACACCCATATGACTGTAATGCACTTCAATATGTGAATCAGTTTATCCGTCAGCGCAATACCGCTGTAGATATCTATTCCAGAAGATTTGCTCCGCTCACCATCGATCACGCAGAAGTCGCTCAGGATGGTGCCTGGAACTGGATTCTTCAGCCATGGCCATGGGAAATCACGGGAAAAGGAGGATGTTGTTCATGTGGAACTATGAAAAGAGACTGCAATACCCGATAAAAATAACTACGCCTAATGCCAAAATTGCCACCTTTATCATGAGTCAGTATGGTGGACCTGACGGAGAGATCGGTGCATCTATGCGATACCTGTCTCAGCGATTTACCATGGCTGATCGAAGAGTATGTGGTTTGTTGACAGATATTGGTACAGAGGAATCTGTACATGGATGTTAGACATAAGGAAAAAACCTTATTTTATGCGGGTTTCCGGGACATACCACAGTCTCACCTGTTTGTGCAGGCTAACTATATTCAGGATTTGAAAAACTGTTAAAAATGACATTTTTTCAAATGCCATTTTTGCAATTTTGTTCACATTTTTTAACATCTTTGTGCCTTTACATCTAACATATGTATCATCATGACTGCTGCCCGTTCTGCCTGTCCATTATAATCTTTCTCCAATGGGCTGTTTATTAGATTTCCATCTTTATGATGAATGCAATAGTGCGCCAGTTCATAGGCAATCTCATAAGTAACTCTCTCGAAAGACTGATTCTCTCTTACTGCGATCCGTTTATCGTACATCATACTGTTATGATGCTGTAAAGATTTCATTTTGATCTGGATTCCATTCACATCCGCAAATGCCATCAGATTCCGGAACACTGCAATTGGTTCTTTCATTACTGGTAGGATATCTTCCTCTTTGATCTTCTCTGTAGATGTAGTCGTTGGTACTACCTCGTTCTTCTCTTTTTCCTGCTTCTGTTCTCTGGCTCTGAAATAGAAATCAACCAGGTAATCATATGCTTGCCATGCTTTATCCGTATTAAGAGATTTTGCATTAAGGAGTGCTCCTTTTTCAGTCCAAAGATAAAGATGCGCACTAAATTTGTGGCAGTCTGGAATTTCCCGACTTGCTTTAAATTCTTTTAATTCAGTACCTTCAAGTTTAATATAATGTTTTCCCTCTATGTATTTTCGCTTATTATACGAAAAATTATAAGATATTGTTTTTGTATCTGTTTCATACATCTGCGCCACTTGTGCAGATGTTAACACCCTAATTCCATGGTATTCTGTAACTTTTAAATCATGTATTTATTTTTCCTTCAATTTAATTGCAGGAAATCCACATCTATGATAAAATATTTCACAGAGGAATTTCCTCGTTCTTAGAGGTTCGTGGTGCTTGGTCGTGCAGCGAATCTCTATTTTTCATTTTCAGCATAGACTTTTTTTATTCCATCCATAACAACCTCATACTGAGTCTTTCCTGTTATTTTGCAACAATTTTCCAGTAGAGTCTTGTCTTGTTTTGTCGCTCTAATCTTAATTTGTTCTGATTTAGGATTATCACTTTTAGGTCTACCTGTTCTTGGACTCATATTCCTCACCTCACTTTTTGAGTACACAATAAATATATTATGGTGTACCCAAAAAGTCAAGTACATATTTATAAAAATAGGAACGAATTTCTTCGTCCCCATACATATTATCTCTTTTTTCTCTTCTCTTATTCTGAAATAAAAGTCTACCAGATAATCATATACTTCCCAAACCTTATCTGTATTCAGGGACTTGGCATGAAGTAAGGGCACCTTTCTCTGTCCAAAGATGCAGGTTAGAAATCCTTGCATCAACCAGGTCGATATTTTCGACCAGGTAACAATTTGTTACCTGGTTCTTTTAATTCATCTCCAGTAAGAACTTTTATCTTTTCTTTTGATTCTTCTACATCCTTACATCCGTCAAGTATTTTATGCATATTGAAAAATAAAAATACATATGCTATAATGCCATTAGGCAAAGAGAAACAAGTAGTCCATATAGTTCGACTACAAACGAAAACCCCAGGATGGCCGTCCTGGGGTTTTCTATTCCCTGTTTATAAAATGGAAGGGCTTGAATCCATAGGCTGGTTACCGACTATTTATTTCCGTCCAACCATTTGATGATGTAATGGCAAATTACACCATCCATAACGGCAATAATAAGAGAAACAAGATTATCCATATAGTTCACCTCCCTCCTGTCACCAGTTTCGGAGGCGGTAACGTTGATATTTTAGCATAGTTGTCTTCTCTCTTCCAGTCTTTTATCTCAGCAGTATGCTCTTCCAGGTTGCATTACCGGCACAACCATCCACTTCCAGTTTTTTCTTTTTCTGGTACTCTTTAATGGCATACACGGTATTTGCACCGCAGGATCCATCAATAGACAAATTCTTGCCATCCTTGCCCTTGCATCCGTTGCTTTTCAGTAATCTCTGCAATAATTTTACATCATTTCCTGTGGAGCCGCTCTGGACTGTCTTTACTTTAAACATATATCCTGTTCCTCCTGTCTCTGTACTCACATTGTTTTCTTTCTTTGTATTTGTGACCTGACTATCTATATACTTCGGGCAGGCATATCCACGGATATATCCCCAGCCGATCGGGATGGTTCTTTCTCCTACTACTCCACCGGTCATATTGCCTTCGATCACTGTCAACGTTCTGTTCTTACTATCCACATATTCCACTACACCGATGTGATCCGCCCATCCATCATTAGGCTGTGTGCCATCATCCCAGTTATAGCAGATAATGTCTCCTGGCTTCGGTGTAATAGTTCCATCTTCATTCCAGATACCTTTTTTCTTAAACAGATTAATATGTTCTTCCACACCGCATTCTGTGCCACCGATCAGATCCACAGCGCTCAATTTGATAAAAGCTGCAGATACCGTGGTATCGCAATAATCATCTGTGTAACTGACTTTGTATCCTCTTGCCAGAGGATAATGGCTGTTGTACAGGTCGATGATAGGTTTGTGTGTTCCTTTCGCTCTGCTCAGGCCAATCCAGCTTTTCATTACATCAATAATCTGCTGTGCTGTTACTTTCACACTGTCTCCTCCATTCTGACATTTCAAATATTTTTCAAACAAATAGCCTCGATCTGCTCTGCCTTTTCGTACTGCTTCTCCGGTATTGGCCGGGGCTTCGAAATATACCAGGAAGTAATCTGATGCAGCCTTGATTGAGGTGGCTGTGGTCAACATATTCCAGACATTCTGATAGATGTTCTTCAGTTCCCAGATCAGGTATTCCAGCTGCATGGTTTCATCTGCAATCGATACGCCTTTCTGTCTGACCAGGTTATATAACCGCTCCTTCCTGCCCGGGCTTGTCCATTGTGCAAGTCCAAATCCGTACTGACATCCCGGTCTTGGATGGAGGAACTTCTCTTTGCTGATGCTTCCTTTATCAATGGCTGCAGTATAGCTCTCATCTGTATATGTGTAGCCATCTGCCTTCAGTCTGGCTTTCAAAAGATATTCCATTCTATTTGAATAAAAGCCATCCGACTCAGCTTCCAGATTGCCAATGGTCCCGATTGCTCCTGCATGAGTCATTCCCGCTTTTCTGAAATAGTAATATGCTTTCACTTCAGCCGTTCTATTAATTACTGTCATTCTTCGTCTGTCCTTTCTGTAAAATTTTCGGGGGATACATCCCGAATGTAGCCCCTGAACTCATTCCATAACATTCTCACTGCATTTCCGATCATAATAATCGCCACTCCTGCTGCCACAATCTTCTCCACGATGTGATCCCCCTTCGTTTTACATTTTCTTCTCTGCTGTTACTGCGTCTGCCAATGTGATTTCCTCCGACTGCAGGTTGTCCGTGTATTCCTTCAGCTTATCCTGAATCTCGTCAGAATCAGGCAGTTCATCCGTGTAATTACTAAGGAATTTCCGGACGGTACTCCATACCCGTTTCACCGGCAAGCCGCACAGGTACATATTTTTCAAAATGCTGACAATCTCATAGGCTATGTATAAGAGGCCAAAGAACTCAGCAGCTCCGATCGTCTCTACTCCGATCCACATCCTGATTTGCTCCGGCACAAATCCGATCAAATTGATCTTGACCAGATAATCCACGATCAGAAGTCCGCACAGGCTAACGATCATGGAAATCTTTCTGATAGCTCCATCGATGCCGAAGCAACTATTAAATTTTCTTTCCTTTGCCGCCCGGATCACGCCAAAAATCGTATCAAAAATAACTGCTGCCACTACCAGCTGAATAATCTTGTTGTGCATAAATAATTCAATAAGTTTTGCTAACATACCTTTTGTCCTTTCTTTTTCAAATTCTTTGTTTTCTGCTTTCTTCGAATCATGGTTTATCTCTAATCATCTTGGTCTCCCTTCATAAAAATAATGACCTGCGAGCGCCACTGAGTGGTGCTCATAGGTCATTATTCTCAAATTTCTTTTAAACACGAATTCAGTACAGAACCCAAGACTCCTTGATAACCTTTATGGAAAAACGTGGCAAGAAATTATAGATTCTGTTACAAGTTGGCAATATTGTGGTTATGGGTTTAAGGGGTGGAACGATCCAATTCCCCCTCCAAATGGGAATTCTTATATATTATATTCGCGTAGTAATATTATGGCTTTCAGTGACGCTGGTACAATACATATATACACAAGAGATAATCCAAATTGGAAGAAAATTTTTTGATGTTTTACATCTGTATCCAATTTAAGTTTCTACGTTCACATTTATACATTTTTCCACTAAGCGAAATACATATTATAGAATCTTTTGAGCACAAAAAAAATGAGTTATTTCCGTCTGGAACATATCTGCTTTCCCAGCCTCTATATGTGATAGCAAATGATGAATAATTTTCGACTTTATTCATAAGGGACAAATTGTCTATATTATCGGATATAATATATATCTTCGTGTTTATTGGACTTTTTACGCAATCCACTCCCCTGTTACAGAATTGCATAACAATATCTCCGGAGCATTTCCCCGGAGTATTTTCTATACGATATTTTTCCTACTATTTGACTTTATTACGCCGCGAATTTTCCAAATGCTGCTTTTACATTATTACGATCTACATAACAATATATCTGTGTAGTCTTCAGATCTGCGTGACCAAGTATCATTGCCACATCCTGAATATTCATGCCTCTATCCATAAGATTAGTGGCCAGAGTTCGCCTAAATCTATGAGGATGTGCTTTTTCTACTCCCGATTTCTTTCCAATCTTTCTCACCAATGTTTCTATTCCACTTTTGCTGATCCGTCTTCCTTTCCATCCATCAAAAAGATGCTCACCACTATCCTCTCTACTATCGAGATACTCTTGCAGATTCATAGCCGCAACTGGTGTAAGATATACAATTCGTTCTTTATTGCCCTTTCCTAGCACCTTGCACTCCATCCGCTCAAAGTCCACATCCGATATGTCCATCCTGGCTACTTCTGATACACGACATCCTGTACTATAGAGAAAATCCAGAAGTGCAAGATCTCGTATCGTTCTGCAGGACTTTCTCATTTTCTCCAAATCTACTGCTGAAAATGGTAATCGCACCTGTTTTCGTGACTTGATCTGTGCCACAACCGCACATGGATTTTTCTGTATAGCGCCTTCTGCTGCCAGCCATCCGAAAAAGCTACTATAGCATCTTCGTATTCCATCCAATGTACTATTTGACACTTTTTTAGTTTCTCGCCTATACGACAAATAGAATCGGATATCATATGCCGTAATCTCATCCAATGGTTTTCGCAGAAATTGTAATAATTTCAAATTTTGATCAGCATACCTTTCCAATGTGCTCTCTGCAATTCCTTCTATTCGCTTTGTGGCTATATATTTCTGAAGCATTCTCTCTGGTGTATTATCCTGAACAGCTATTTCTGTACATCGTTCCTGCATCTCATAATTATTTAACTCCAATACCAGTGCATCCTGGACTACATCTTGCACTTCCTGTGATGCTTTATTTCTAATTTTCTCCATAACATTTTGTATTATTTGCTCTCTAATATCCATAAAAACACCTCCCATCCTAGTGTAAGGCTAGAAGGTGTTTTCTGCAAAAAATCCAATAAACACGAATATGGAATGGAAATATTATAATCAATACGATTTGCAAATTGGTGGAGAGGTATCTATTCCACAAACCGCAGAAGAATTTTATATCAGAGTCGGAAGATTTGACAGGAATTCCTTTGTAATTTTCTACATACCGGTTAAAATAGATGGTTACATTAACAACAATGGATACTATTATGATTCAGCGAACTATTGTTTAGCATCAATTAAACTAAGTAATAATAAATTAATACTTGATAATTATAAATTAGTCTCTGGTGGAGAAATTTACAATGCTTGTACAATTCAATTTTTTTATCGGTAAGACAACAAAAGAAAAGAATCTACTATCCATTAGTTTTCCAACTCGTATAATTGTAGCCATTGTGTGAGCAATAATATCTTACATTAGATCCGATGTCCCATACTTCTATGGTTGCGTAACCGGCTTCGCATTTATTGACTGTGATTTCTTGTCTTGCTCCGGCTTGTGAAGTTAAATTTGGAAGGGAATCTTTCCATGCCGCGAACTTTACTCCAGATCCTCTAGGCAATGCCGTCAAAATATCATCCCACGATGCATTATTGGTGAGACCTATAGCAGTTATTGAATTATAGTAATGAAATTCACTATCCATATTCGTGTTTAACTCACTTATTGCCCCTTTTACTGTCCCATCCCCGATTCCTGATATATCTTTTGTTCCCAGAAATATTTCTTTCAGTTTTGCCAATGTCATGCGAAACAGTGTCCCTGTTTTTTCAGCTACTGGTACCAGATCTGTGTCTGTTGCTGTTGTTTTTTCTGTCAACTCAGTCAATAATTTTCCAACGTAATTATCTGCCATTTTATTTGTTCTCCTTTACTTTTATTGCCGTGTTCCCAGTTCCAATCAATATTGCATTGGCACTTGCTGCCAGCAATATGTCTTTGTTGATTATCTCTACGGATATCACGAATTTCTTTCCTACAGTGATTGGATTCGGAGTGAGCACTGCCCCTGCGATACGAATATTTGCTTCTGCCATGTGCTCACCCCTTAACTTTAATACTGAAGTTGTCTACCCAGATCTCGTCTGCTATGTGATAGACGTACCGCAGGCAATAAGATCCGGATCTTGTCGGTTCTATCAATGCATCCATTGTATGATTGTTGATATTCAGTTTTCCAGAGTCTTCCAGTATTTCCTGCTCTGTGTCTACGTCTATAAATATTAGTTCATATTCTGCAGATGTAATGGAAAAGGGAATTTCTGCTTCACACACTGGTTTTACTTTACTTCTGAAGCGGATCTTTTCTCCCAGATCCATTTCCACTTTCTCGACATATCTGATTGCCATTTAACCTTTCCCCTTTCTAACATACCTGCTGCCCCTCGTAGCATCTGGTAAACAGTTCTATCATAAGCTGATCTATCTCCAACAATGATTCAAACTCTACATTCTCTCTTCCGCCCTCGTATCCCCTCGGCACAAGTATTCCTTTCAGCTTGTGTCCAGATATCACAAACATAACAGTAGCGGCATAAGTTCCCATGCCGCTGCTGCTGTCTACATATATCTCTACTACAAATGTGCCATCCTCAGAGGCCGGAACGATTGCGTCCCAGATCTCCTGATCTGATCCATCCCGCCTCTGGAATTCTATATTGAATTCATTGCAAGATCCATACACCCTTGTAATCATCAGTCATCTACGATTGTGACAGAAATGATATAGGTCTTATTGGTATCGACTGGATTCGGGGATACGGACGCATCTGTGATCCTTTGCTGGTTAGGATCATACTTGACCGTTCTTGTGATGGTGGTTGTCTGTCCTGCACTGTCTTTAGTAATAATAGTAATACTATTATTACCAACAGTTTTTAACGCAACATCCTTGCTGAATTTTCCATCGGACGCAACTGTGGCAGCTTCTCCATTAATCGTTACCGTTACTGGGGATGATGTGATATCATTTGTTACTCCATATACAGTGATTGTCTGCTTATTCGTTACATATCCATCAATCTGGTTATCTACGCTCAATGATGGCGGTGTGGTATCAATCTTGAATGTCGTGCTTACCTGACTCGCTTCATTACCATCATAGTCGGATGCATCACACTTAATCGTGTGGGATCCATCGGTCAATGCTTTGGTTGGTGTATAGCTGCATGTATATCCGCCAGATACAGCCGTCTTCTTGATTTCGGATCCTGTGATTTTACTTCCTGAGTCTATTGTAAGAACAATTGTATCTGGATTCACACCAGAATCAGCATCCATCACTTTCCATTCAATTATTGGCTGATTATTCTTCAATGTCGCCTGGGATGTTGGATTTGTAATTGTGATCACAGGAGCAACTTTTCCTTAACAATCAGTTTCAACGCCGCTCCCAATGTGGTATCTGTCACATCCACAGTGGTTACATTACCGGCATCATCTGTTACTTTTAATGTGACACCATAATAATGCCCGCTCTGGTTATAACTGGACTTACTTGGTGCTGTAACTTCTGCTTCCCACTTACCAATGGAGCTGTTCAATGTAAGATCTATGGTCTGGCCATTCACAATATCCTGTGCCGATTTTACTGCCATGTTCTTTTTCTCCCCTCTAGTTTAACTTGTTTTCTGTGATATATTTGGAAATTTCATCAATGTGTTCTTTCAATTTTGAATCAACAATAATAAAATTTCCTTTGTTATTCTGTGAGATAAGATTTCCCTCTTTATCAATTTCTGAATATGTGAACGCAATTCTATCTCCCTCTCCAGTTACTAAATGAGCAAAACTTGTAAGTTTTTTCATTCCAAAATATTCTCCTTCGAAGTTATATAATCTTCAATTAATTGTGACATTTCGGTTTCATAATCAATAAATTCTATGTCAGATGAAATCTTGTTTTTTTCCAATCGTTCATATCCATAATCTATTTGTTTGGCCTTTACTTCCCAGTCAAAAGACATATTAGCTGTACCACATACAAGAAACCCTGCATTTTCTTTTTTGGTAACTTGCATCGTACCGCTTTCTGCCTGGATAAAAACATAATATTTTTGAAACGTTGCTATCGTTTCAGCAAAAATTGGATCGAAAGCTACATAGCATTCTCCATTTTCATCTGTTTTTCCTTCGCCAATATCTCCAAACATTGGTGAAGGCATTTCATAGCAGTATAGCAATCTTTCTCCATAAGATGTATCTATGATTCTACTTTTGCTGCCATGTGCATTAATTGTATCAGCTTCTAATCCTCCAATAAGATAATGCGGTCCATGGTGATGATAAGTCAGTCCTGTATCACTGGTATAGTTGCCATGTGAACCTATCTGCACTCCTCTGGTGCAATCTATGATTAACATTCCATCTTTTGATGTTAATGGCTGCACATCAACTGGATCTCCTCCGGTTCCTATCGTAAAAGAAGCCTCCCCTATTGCATTATTTTTTGTACCTTCTACATAGATACTTCCTGGATATATTCTTGTTACGTTTTCCCCTCTTGTATAATTAATGGGAGAACCAGCCATTTTTCCACCAACTCTTATCTGAGACTTTCCGTTATAATAATTATTCCAGATTCCAACACTTCCCATCAGTAACATATACGTATTTATCTGTGTTTCACCGAAAAATGCCGTTCCATCGCCACGCAGTTTAAATGTCTGGCTCCATGTTTCTTCTCCCGCTTTTTTCTTTGCGCAGAAAAGTATATATGTTCCAGCCGGATTATCCTTGTAAGGTGGCCTCAGTTTCACCCGATATGTATTCCCATCCGCATCGTCAATGTCTTTCACAATGCCATCTTCCGTGATGGACCATCCACCGATGGTTGCTCCGATCGCATACAGGTCATCTACACTGATGGCATCTGCTTTTACTGTTTTGGATTTGATATACTCACCGTTTAGATATATCTTGCCATTCATGCGATACAGCCCCTGGACTTCTCCATTGTTGGTGAGGATATTGAACATCTCTTCTCCGGTGAGTTCTTCCATTTTCTGTACATAGGAAATGGTTTTAGTCTGCAGTAATATGGTCTTCTCCTGATCCAGATACAATTCTATATTAATCATCTTGGTGCTTCTGGCTCCAGAAATGACCACATTATCTTTTCCCATGGCTGGATAGGTAGTATCTGCCATCAGAAAATCGTACAGGTGATATCTCAACTCACTTTCCGGTGTCCTGGATTCGTAGACTTTTTCTTTTGCATCGTCTTCTGATACCTCATAGATCATGAAATAGCCGGCATAAGTTTCTCTTGCCCCGTCTTTTCTGCTATAAGCAGAAATCTCAACCGCATTAGGCTCCAGCATTCCATTTTTACTCTTAACTACAATCTCGTTCGATACTTCCAGAAAATAGTTTTCTGCACTTTCTCCTTTCTGGCCTGCATAAAGCTTGGCCACTGTGAACCGTTTCGTAACGATATAGTTTTTTGCGTAGACTGCTTTTACATCCACCCACGCTGAATCTGCCAGAAGTCCCTCCACCGTATAGGCTCTGGAGCTGCTGTTCCACTTTCCAGTTACATAAGATGATGCTGTCACAGTAAAGGTACAGTCTGCAGTTACGTCTATGGCTCCAAAATACACCGTAGGCTGGAACGTAATTTCTGGAAATGTATCATAATTTCCTTCGCTGTCCACATTTACCGTGGCATATTCACAATCAAACTGCATAACCAGTGTTTTTGTATCCTTTAATGCCTCTTCCAGATTCTGATCACCAATTCGGATGCAGTCCCCACTGATTAATACTGTTCCTGTATCTTTGTTAGCACTAAAAATGGTCTTCCCTCTTTCATCCTGAATAACCATCTCTCCTGTATTGATCCAGGATGCACTGATACCTTTGGCTTTCAGTATGGAAATAATTGCTTCCCCATCTACAGTAATTCCAGTTGGCCAAGTCTTGCCCCCATCCGTACTGATAGCCAATGCTTCACTGGTAATCTGCATGATCACCAGTGAATCTTTCAACTGTGGCTTATCATGCAGGAAATATTTATAGCTTCCATCCGTCTGTTTTTCTGTAGTCTCAAACAATCCACTGGCTCCATCCAGGCGTTTTCCAAGCGCATCTACTGCACTGTCAAACCCATACTTGTAATTATCCAGAAGTTCCCGGTATTTTACATAATTCTTGGTACTCTTTGTGAACCTCTCCACGCTATTTCTGAGCGGTGTGGCTGCACATGTTTTTGACTGCTGTGTTCCTCCAAAGGTATAAGTGATACTGTTTAGCAGTGTCTTTTTCATATTCCCTTTTCGGTCAACGATCCTGGCCAGATCACCGGCTTCTATTACCGGATCCGGCTCATGACTGACCGATATTTTCCGAAATGTCAAGCCGATCAGCTTTTCTCCCAGCCACCCGGCCACAGTCTCCCCAGATCCCTGGATCAGTGAATTGTCCTCGACAGCAATCAGGTATCCCTCCTGCCCTGACAGATAGGTCTCATCCCCATCTGTCACTTTTACCCCAGTGATTACCACATCCTCTGTGGATACCGATCCACTCAGGTAATTACTGATTTCTACAAAATCACCTGTATCCTGCTCATATCTGGAAATATCATAAAATGCTATCTCCATCTGGCCAAACCTGTTTATCCTGCACCAGTTACCGCTTATCTGTCCTACCATGGCCAGCATCTCACGGAATGTACTTGCCTCTGGTTTGCTCTGTACCACAAAGTCATCATGTGAAAATGAGGCTGTTGCAAGTCCCACTCCACAGCAATGGCAGGCATCCCTTACAATTGCCCCCAGCGTTGCCGGATAGCCCAGTGTACTTTTGGTATAGTCCCTGTCAAAGTTCCGCATGTAGTCATATGCTTTTACCGTAATGACATCACTTACATCATCTCCGGAATCTGCAATATATGTTCCTTTCTGCAGCCATTCTGTTCCTGTGTCCAGCTCCAATCCAATCTTTATCGATATTTCAGCTCCGTAGAATTCTTTATCATCAAAGAATCCATCCGAATTATCCAGTTTCAATGTCAGCACATTAATGATGGCGGTCCCTACGCTGAACACATCAGCTGAAGATACGTCATCGTTGATGGTCAGACCAAACAGGCTGTTCTCATCCAGTTCCTTTTCTGTTCCGTCTGCGAACTGGATATTCAATTTTGCATGATAGATTCTGTTTTCCTTTTCTTTGTATTCCTTTGATGTCGTTATCATGTTCCATCACCTCTGTACCACATCTACAGATACCGACCTGTAGTAATAATTTCCATCCCCGATAGCTCCCAGCGCTTCTTTCGATAAAGTGCCACGGTAGGATTCTATGGTAAGATCTACACCATCATCATGGAAGGAAAGTGGGAAATATCCTTTGATCAGCTTTTTCTTAATCAGAACAAGCTCCGTTTCTGTGATAAATTCCCACTTGATCCCCAGTGTTTTCTTCTCAGCCACCGGGTTTCCGATCATTTTTCCTGACACTCCTCTGCCGGTACCGGATGTCCAGATAATTTCATCATTTATACTCAATGAAGTCGGGGCTGGAAGTACCGTACTCCCCGCCCACAATATTTTCCTTGCCATATATGCTCCTATTCCACCGATACCGGATTGAATCTGATATCCATCGCCTTTTCTACCGCCTTGATTACCTTAGCCATCTGTTCGCCATCCAGATAGAATCCCATTCCGGTCAGTGCTGCTACAATCCTCATGACCGCATTATTCATCACACGTTCCAGATCCGCTTTCGTGATTCCTGTTCCTCCAGCTTCTCTTACCGCTTCTGCTGCCATCTGCTTCAGTTTCTTTTCTGGTGCTACCACTTCTCCCTGATGACGGTTATCACCGATCATGGCCAGCTGTGGTGTGTTTGGCTTCACATATCCACCTTCTGCCAGCTTCGGGATCTGTGGTGCATTCAACGTAGCAAAGTTAAATCCCAGTGTGTTACCGCCTATTCCAGGCACCCACCTCGGAATGCTGATCCGCAGTTTGTTGAATGCCTGCAGTACGTAATTGATACCGGTTACTACGCCTTTTATCAGACCATTAATCAATCCGATTATTCCATTGATCGGGACTTTGATCAGTTTGAGAATATTCTGGAACGCTCCTACCAGTGCGTTGCTAATCCTGCTTCCTACAGAAGATGCTGTATCTGCAATCTTGTTCAGTATTCCGGAAATTGTATCATGTATTCCATCCCAGATCTTCTTTCCAGTCTCGCTGATAGTGGCCCATACTTCTGATATCTTATCCCTGATTGAACCGAACACCGATTCTACAGTGCTTTTTAGATTGTTCCACACAGTAGACAATGTGGATGTGATCTTCTCCCATACCACAGATAAGACATTCGCAATCGCATCATGAACTTTGCTAATGGTATCTTTGATCCCACCCCAGATTTCTCCTGCAAACTTTTGAATTCCTTCCCAGATCTTCTTTAACTTGGCTGATATCTTATCCCAGTTCTTATATAGTGCAATGCCGCCTGCAATCAGTGCTGTAATAGCTACTATTGCAATTCCTATTGGAGACGTCAGGAAACCAATGGCTGCTCCAAGCCCTGTTATCACTGTATTTGTAATTAAGGCTATCGCATTCCATGCAGACATTGCTGCTGTAACCACTCCCCATGCAGCTGCAAATGACAATGCAACTGTTGTAACAGCCTGTATAATCCCTGGGTTTTCTGCACACCAATCCGAAAATGCCTGCAATTTCTGGTTAATATTATCCCATTCTCCAAGGAAGCTGTTTGCCACCCAATTTGCAATTGGCTGTAATACGCTGTCCCAGAACCACTGGAATAATGGCTGTAATGCAGTAATGATATTGTTGAATGCCTCTATTGCAATCCTTAGTGTGTCTAAAAACCTTGGTACAACCTCATTAGCAGTCCAGGTTCCAAGAGGTACGAGCACATTCTTCCAGAACCACAGCAACCCTTCTCCCACATTGGTAGCAAACGGTGTCAGAACCAACCACAGGTTATGCAGGCCATTCTGGATCACTTCATAATGGACATTGGACAGACCATCATTCAGGGCATTGACAAACTCAGGTATTCCTTTTCCCAGTACCCATTTTCCCACTGGCACCAGAAAACTCTGATAGAAGTCTTTCAGTGCATTTGCTGAAAAATTTCCCAGCTTTGCCAGCCCGTCGCTCCATAATCTCTTTAATGCATCTGTTGCCGGCTGTGCCAGTCTGGTAATGTTCTCGAACATTTTAGTGAACTTGTTGTCCACCTTATCGATCACGTCTTCACCCTGAGCCAGATTTCCAAAATCTACGCTCTGACCAAGCTGCTGTCCAGCTCCGCTTCCAGTCCCTGTATTTCCAGAACTAGTGCCACTTGTGGAAGTGGCCGGTGCATCCAGGCGGTTGATCTTATCGAATCCCATCAGGGATTTCATCTTTTTAGCCGCTTTCTGTGCTGCATCCCCAGCCTTTTTTGTAGAACTATTGAGATTGTCAGCTGCTCCTGCTGCGCTTTCAAGTCCGCTTTCTGCCTCATCAGCTGTATCTGTAAGATCTGCGACCGGAGCCGCTATCTGACTGGTTCCGCTGGACTTCTGACCAGTGATCAATTCTGTAAAGCTCTTGAATGCATTTGCCAGTGTGGCCAGCTTTCCGATCAACGCATTGATCATCTTTAATGCCGGTGTGAACAGATTAATAAGCCCCTGGCCAACAGTAGCCATAAAAGACTCCATCTGCAGCTTCATGATACGGACCTGATTCGCCCAGCTTCCGGATGTTCTTACAAAGTCACCGGTTGCTGCAGATAACTGATCCTGTACAAATGCATAACGCAACGACACTTTCTCAGCCTCTGTCATAGCAGATGTGGTCTTTCCATATCCATTTGCCATAGCATAGGCATCCAGCGCCGTCTGCGTCATAACCACGCCCAGATCTTTTAGTGACTCAGTCTCACCAGTGAATACGGATTTCAGCTTCGTATAGGCTTCATCCTGATTCAGATTGTAAAAGGATGCCACATCACCGGTCAGTCCAGTTAATGTGGATGCCATATCATAGGCCTCTTTTTCCGTGAAGCCAAAGGCTTTTGCCATGGCGCCAAACGTACCAGTGTACTGCTTGGCCATGGTTTCTGAAAGTCCAAAGCTCTGTGCTGCTGACTGGGCGAATTTATCAACCTGAGCCGTCATGTGCGGGAAGGTCACGTCTACAACGTTCTGTACTTCCGCAAGATCTGAGCCAAGTTCCAGGCACTTGGTGCCGAAATCTTTTATACTTTTTACTGCAAAAGCACCTGCCAGAATTTTCCCAGTCTTTTTTGCAATTCTGGTTATGCCCTCCATCTGGGCCTTGAATAAACTATGATTCACTACCAGGTCAAGACCAATCTGGCCTACTGATGTTGTATCATCCATATATACCACCTGCCTCTGTCACGAGGACATCGGCACATGGCACTACTTGTCCTGGTTTATTCTTATCTCAAATTCTTTTCTGCAGTGTCTCGCCTGACACTTTAAAAATACACCCCGGCACTTTGCATCCGGAGTGTACTGTACTTTCTGTTCATGCCCGCAATATGGACACTTTACTTTCACTTTTTCAATCTCTATTCGCCTCCCATTCCTGCCATCCTCATGAAGGCTGCCTTGATCCCGGCCAGATCTGCTTCCATTGCAGTTCGGTCTGTCATCTTTTCCAGTATTCTGGCCCGCTTTCTTTTCCACTCATTACGGATTCTGTGCTGTTCTTGGGTAAAGTTCTTCAGGATGTCCTCATCCTCTTCTGCACGTATGGATACGATTCTCCCCAGTGCTGTGTCCGGGCCAATGCCTACCAGAAGATCCCGGAATTCATCCCACTTCATACCTGTCGGAAGTTCCCTGGATAAACGAATCCCGTACTGTGACTGAAAAGATGATACGATAAGTCCAAAATCATCTATCAGATCATAGTACGGGTCACTGCTCTCCCTCTTCGTCTTCTCCCATAACCAGCTCCATTGCTTTCTGAACAATCGTCATAAGTGACTTTGCCGATAATTTCTTTCCTTTATGTTCTAAGCTACAAATCTTTTCCATATCTTCCGGTGAAAAGATTAGGTTCAATGCCTCGCCTACTGCCTGCATTTCTGAGTTGTTTGCAAAAACTCCCATCAAGCGGAGCATGGTCTCAGCATCCCCCTTTACCTCTACTTCAATATCTTCGATTTTCAGCACTGGATTCTCTGAAAAATCCAGTTTGTCTGTAATGTCAATCTTCTTTGCCATCTTTATCTTCCTCTCTGACTATAATGCCGGTGTAATGGTCGGCTTGCCGTTGCTGATCACATCAAATTCCAATGCGCCTACATTGGTGGAATCACCGCCTCCACAGTTTTTCACATCGTACACGGCATTTTCCCATGAAATAGCCGTACCGTCTGGCATCTCCCACTCGAAGTAGCCTTCCGCATCTCTGCCGTTGCTCCAGGTCTTACCAGCTACAAAATCATTTCCGGTATCTCCAATATTTCTTTTTCCGTTCAGAGTAATGGTAATCGCTTTCGCCGTCATCAATGCCCGCTGCCATCCTTCCTGATCCATTGGTGTCCAGGTCTCTACACCATTGGAAAAGGAAATGCTGAACGTTTCCATATCGGCAATTACTGTAGCGCCATCATTTTTCGCTCCGGACTTGAATTTATTATCAAGTACCGGAAATACGCCTGTTTTTCCTGACATCTTATTCGCTTCCTTTCTTCTCAAATATTACTGCCGCCTCTATCACGCTTTCCCAGATTCCATCGTCATCTGTTCCGATATCCTGCGGTTCATACATCGGCATGAAGAACTTGATCTTCTCTTCATTTACCTCTGCATCCCGCACTTCCCGGATCTTTTCAAACAATTCTGATGCGGCCTTTTCCGTATCACTGTTTCTTTTGTTCCAGTGAATCAGTATGGTGATATGTTTGAGGCCATACTTTTCGTACTGTGCCCCGCCTAATGCTGCATGCCCCGCATACTGATGTTTGCTGTTGTATACCCCTATGGCTTTTTCCATCTTCCCGGGCATTTTTCCATAGTACACATGCTCTGCCATATTCCAGGATGCAATCACATCCCGCACATCTGCTAAAGTCATACTCCTGTCAGCCTCCTGTAAATTTCTTTGTAGGCATTGATGCAGAAATCTGCATGCTTGCCTCCGGCCAGCCAGTCTGTGTACCATTTTCCTCTCGCATGTGGATTCTCATCCGTCTGGAAATGATATTCTGGATGGAAGTACATCCGTCTGGCATATGGGGTACTGGACACGATCGATACTTTTCCTCGTTTGCTTTCCGATGCATCTACAAATGTGCTTTCATTCTGAAGATTACCGGTATCCCTCGGAAATACCTGTGCCTGTACCACTTCAGTGTGCAACGCCTCCGCTGTTTGCTCCAGCGCAATTACCTGGGATTCTTCCAGTCTTCTGATTCTTGGAAGATTCAGTTTTATTGTAGAGCTTACATTGATCATATCAGCAGCACCTCCGTGTAATTCACTGTGCCATCCGCATTCCTGGCTTTTCTGGCTTCCAGGATCCGTCTCTGCACGCCAAAGACTGTTGCGCTTCCGCCGGAGATCACCGGCAGCTCCGGGCAGATATCTCCCGGAAACAATGCCGTTCCTGTGATCTGTACCAGTTTCTTTTCTGTTGTCAGGACTGTTTTTGCCTTATCCTGGTAGTTGCATTTTCCGAAATATATGACCGGATCCAGCGGATCTCCCCGCTCGTCCAGTCCCTCACGGTCCATCTGCAAGCTGATATTCGTCTTGCAGAGACGTTTTGGTATTAAGCATGGATATTTCATAGTCTCACCCCATTAAACGGCAGCACAGTCCTGTCTGGGACAGCAGAGCGTACGCATCCCGCTTCATTGCTACCCCTTTATCGGCAAATACATTCCAGCTGCTGCCAAACTGTGCAGATACCCCATTGATACTGTATGAGGACAGGATCATGTTGATCTCGTCCTCATTCTCATATTCAAATTGTGCCTGCTGACAGGTGACTTCCTGTAGTACTTCCTGCTGCCATGGAGTCAGCCTTTCCTTTCCGCTGCCTACTAATCGGTTATAAGTCAGGGAATCAATATGTCTGGATGCCGTTTTCAATCTCTGACTGATCTCATCTTCATCCAGTTCTATACTGGGATACATTTTCTGAAACGTTCCCACTGATGCATAAGGTACATAGGTCATGTAAACCACCTCACGCTTCCATAAGTGCAGGTCCTGCCGCATCTGCCTCTTCCTTTTTGCCCTGCTTTCCTTTTTTTGGTGTTTTCTCCAACTCATATCCATGTTCTTTGAACCATTCAATGAGATGTGGGTCTTCTGTTTCCCCTACACCATTGCAGAATGGAACAGAAGCGGATACACCTGTGTAGTTTTTATTTGGACTATAGATCTTCATGTCTGCCTCCTACTTTACCTTGATTTTTCTGAACACGCCTGCTGCCTTGGATGCTTTCAGGGCAATCGCCGCATTCATTTCTACTTCGCCTTTCTTTACTGCTCCGGCTGTAGAATAATCTGGAAGCCATGTCTGTACCGGGGATACTCCTGCAAAAGATACCGCATGAAGTCCATCCATGGCCAGACGTGCCACATACAGGGACGTAGTGCCATCTACAGCAATTGGGACAACTTCGTCATTTGTTCCAGGCTTTGTCTTCATATCCACAAATGGGATTCCCGCATAACTTTCTACCTGATTTCCCCAGCTGTCCAGTGTTGTCTGATACATACTGGCACGTCTTGCGCATGCTCTCAGCTTAGAAATCAGTTTGTTATTCCCGGCAATAAAGGATGGCTTGCCATCCAGACCACCAAGGAACTCATCCAACATATCCAGAAAATACTGATAGTTTGCAGTAACCAGTTCTGATGTGGACAGATCGATTGCGTTCTCTGTATTGTACTCAGTAGAGCTTCCTGTCAGTGCTTTGTCGATACCATCGAAGCACTTTGAATCTGTGGCACTGTCACCATTGATGAAAGTATCGTTAAACAGTGCCTGTGCTGCTTTGATCTTCTGGGACTGCTGCAGTTCCACCTCACTGACAATACCGCCCATATTTGCAATGACACGGTCGATCTCATAAGCGCCACCAAATACTTTGATCTCTACTGTGTGAGATTCCTTTGTTACTTCCTGTGGCGTGTATTCCTTGTTAATCTCACGGAACTGTGCAGTCGGCTGTGTTTTCAGTCTTGTATAAGTATAAGCCGGTGTTGCACCGCCTCCTGTCGGGGATACCGCATCATCAAACGGAATATGTTCCAGAATATAATTGGACTTCTGGAATTCATCAATGACTCCCATCTGCAGGTCATCCTGCACGTTTTTCTTTGCTTCCTCTAATGTAATCGCCATTCTTATTCACCTTTCCCTTCTGTACCAAAATTCAGTCTTGCGGCAATTGCTTCTTTCATGGTTACCTGTTTTTCTCCCTCTCCTCCCTGGTTCTCTTTTGGCCTCATAGGGAAGAATCCTCTTTTCGCACCTGGTTTCTGTTCCTGTTTAAAGAGGAATGGTTTGCTTTCTTTCAGTGTTTTTACCTGCTCATCCAGACCGGTTACTTTTCCGTCCTCTCCAAGAATCAGCTTACTACGGTCTACCAGACCTGCCACCAGATCACTGTCCTGAGCTGATGCGGAAATAGCTACCTTAATGGCATTGGTCAGCTTCAGGTCTTTCATTTCCTGCTGGTGTTCCTGATCTTTCTGCCTGTTCTGCTCCTGAAGATCTGCGATCTGCTGTTTCAGTGTCTCATTATCCCCTGCTGCTGTCTTCAGCGTCTCAAGCTGAGTCTTGTAATCATTTACGGTTGTCTCAAACTGTTTGCGTTCCTGTTCCTTTGCATCAAAGGTATCTTTATCCACATAGCCTTTCAGTTCTTTTTCAGATTCCTCTGCTGCCTTCTTTGCCAGTGATTTCTCAATACCCAGTGCTTCAAACTGTTCCTGTGTCATGTTCTACTGCTCCTTTCTGATAGTTTTACGTCATTTCCGGACATAAGAAAAAGACGCTTCACCCTGCGTCTCAAAGGGAGATACCGGATCACCGCCTCTCTACTGCTCTGTCTTCTTTTCCTTGGTTTCTACGATCTCAACCGCTTTCATCTTTGCCAGATACTCTGCTCTTTCCTTGTTGGTCTCAAATGTTTCCCCTACCTGTCTGAGTTTCAGATCTGCCTCTTTATCCTTGAAATCATGAATCACTTTTACCTTCATTCTGTTCACCTCCTTCCCTTGCACCGGTGCAATTTTCTTCACTCACCTCTATCTTTCTCTGCTATACTGAAATTCAGGAGGTGATGTTATGCTTGATAAAATATCAAAGCAAGTACTGCAATATATTTTAAATTGTCCTGATGAAACATTTTCTGTAAATAAAGGCTATCCCAAACACATTCCACAACATGAATTTCTTTCCTCCGTGGATTTTCTGGAACAGGAAGGATATCTCACTACCAGGCGTGTTTCCAATGGCATCCTTCTTTCTGCGACACTTACCCATAAAGGGAAACACCCAAAAGAATTCTCTTCTATTGCCCTAAAAAGATATCTACTGGACAAATGGGTTGATATCCTTGCCTTGCTTATATCCATCCTTGCTTTTATCGGTGCCTACCGCCATGAAATCAATGCAGTATTACAGATATTAAAGCAAGTATTGACAAAATAAATGATACCCGTGACATCAGTGAAAAATCTGACCAACGATACCATAACTTTTCTTTTTTCATGATTGCTCCTTTCTGGGTACAAAAATACCACCGGTCATTTTCTGACTGGTGGTATCTATACCAAGCCTTTAATCTCATCATTTTTTACAAAAATTGTGTCCCAGTCTTTCGGGGAACTTCCTACATCAATCATGTAGCCATCGTCAAAAACTTCTACGATAACGCCTGTTCTTCCATCTTTTAGCTCTACTGTATCGTATTGTTTCATTTTCCCTCCTTCTCTGTCACATAAACAGATACCAGTCTTGGTTCTGATGACTCATTCTCTTTAATCCATGCTGTTAAAACATTTGCTGTTTTTCCATTCGGTCCGGTAATTTTCATTATCTGCTCATACTGTTTTCCATATTTTCCTTCACGTTTAAGAACCAGATCTTTTTCATCAAATAGCTCTAGTATCTTTTCCCGGAGTTCTTCACTGTTCTCCTTTGTATACCCAAGAGCTGCTTTGAATGCCCTAGCTTTTTCTTTTCCCACTGGGTGATCAGGGTTCAATGCATAGCCAATCAGTTTCTCTTTCGGGACATTTGCAAATGTCTGTAAGTTCATCTCTATTATATCAGCTTTAGAGGTATTTTCAATCTGTCTCTTAAAATTCTGGTCCAGAATTTTCATTACTTTCTTTGAGTATTCGCTCTGACTGGTGCCAAGCTTCGCCTGCGCAAATGCTTCTGCCATGAACTCATCCGCATTCTCCATGGAATATGTGCTTATCTTAATCTTTTTCAGCTTATTCTGTGCATCCGCCATACGTTTAAAGCCTTCCATAAGTTCTTCACTGCTTGCAGTCGGGTCTGTGAATACCCGGTCTTTTTTTATAAGTTTCAGGTTTTCTTCCGTGGCTCTAACGCTTTCTTTATATTCTTCAAACAGGTTCTTTATTTCCTTACGTATTTTCTTTTGTGGCTTTGTATCCATCCCAATGTAGTTTTTCAGTGGTGACTCCATATCTATCAGGCCATGTGCAAATTCATGTGTTGCTATGTACCTATCCGCTGTTCCATCTGCCAGATCTACACAATATCCTTTTTTAGATAATTCCTCAATCCTTCCAACCATGCTGTCATAATCCCCCATTTTCAGTGGATTCAATATCAGTTCTTTCTGTCCAACTACATTGTTATGACTTGTTGTTGCAAAGTTCTGTACACCAAGCATTTTTTTCTTATCCTCTACTCTGATTTTCGTAATGCCCGAATAGTATTCATCCGATAGATCCTGTATTGTCTGATTAAATTTCTGTGCAGTTTTTTCAGATATGCCCGTGTAATTTGCAGTAACGGGATTGTATGTTGTCTTTCTCAGTTTCTCTGCCGGCGTCTCATTTAAATTAAAGTGTTCTCTTCTGGCATCATATGCTTTCAATATGCTTTCCTGTGCAGCTTCATTGATTCTATCCATAGAAACTGGTGTGTTTTCTGATTTCCATGCTTTCTGCTTGGCTACATATCTCTGCCTGTTCTCCGGATCCAGAGAATATTCTGCCATTCTTTCGTACTTCTTTTCCTGGCGTCTGGCATATTGTTCCCTGTTTTCTTCTCTCTGCCTGTCTACCAGTTCCTGCAATTCTTCTCTCGTGTAGACACGGCCAGATTTTGCCTGGGCTGAAGCTGTGTTGATGCCTTCAAAGTATGTAGTATGTGCATCACGGCATCTTGGATGATAAAGCCCGGCTTCTACTGCTTTGCTCATCAGCGGGTATTTCACACCTGTCAGACGTGAGATTCCGTCTTTCGGTCCACCGCTCCACACATCATCCATCATGACCTTTCCTACAAACGGCAAGCACAATGGGCACGGATTCCCACGTTTATTCATAATGACCGTGGCTATACCCCATTCCTGACGTTTCTCGCCTTCTCCCTGAAGATAGGCCCTTTTGCTGGCTGTTCTTATGGCCATATCTGCATAATCCGCCAGTGTGTGTCTGGCTCCATTGGCATATTCTACACAGTTCAGTCCTGCTGCCAGAAAGTCTCTGGTAGCCATATCCACAGCCTTCTCATAGGTTCCTGCTCCTGTATTGGCATACACCTGTGCGTTAAAGATGATCTTCCGGTACTGGTCATTGGCCATACGGAGCACTGCCGTCTCTGCTTTCTCCATATCATTCATAGCCGCTTTTATCAGTGCATCCAGCTTTCGTTCATTCAGCTTGAAGAATTCTGCTGTTCCTCCCGGATCCACCTTTCTGGCCGGGAAGCCACGCTTGATCTCCTGCAGGATCTTAATCTCCTGATCCATATTTCCCTGATCCTTCGCCGCCCGGATCATTTCTTCGATCTGGCCATTGATATCTTTGAACTGCTTTCCATATTTGACAGCATTCTTTTTCTTGTACCGTTCAAGCGCTTTCAACTGCTCGGTCTGCCACATAGACCACCGTTTCTTCTCATCCTCTTCCTCATCCTGGTGGCGGTCCATGTTCCGCATCATAGAGGCAATCAGTTCATTTTCTATGGTTTCAAACGCCAGGCCAATATCATATTCATCATTAATCTTTGCCATTTGTGTATACCCTAAAGCCCTGTTTCTTGAATTCTCGGCTCAGTTCTTTTACCTTGGTGATGCTTTCACATTTATCACAGCGCAGCTCTGCATAGCCTTTCTTCTCTATGGCATAGATACCAAGTGGTACCTGTTCCCTGGCGATCTCCAGCAAGCCCTGATATTCCCTATGGCTCATCCGCCACATTCGGTTGTTTATTTTTACCTTCACCGCTATCATCTCCTTCCAGACCTGCCTGGAATTCTCCAGCTTCCAGATTTACTGCTGGTTCTTCCAGATCAGCAATACCCTGTTCCAGTTTCAGGCGTTCCACCTCAGCCTCTTTTTCTTCCTCAGTCCAGGTATCTCCATACATCTGATCTACAGATGTCTCAAGGCTCATCACACCATATTGTTTTGCCTTGCCTACTGTATCCACAGTGGTTCCAAAGTCTGGTGCTGCATATTCTCCAAACTTCACGGTCGGTTCATATTCCCCTGGTGCTTTTCCACACATCAGGTCATAACACTGGAGAATGATGGTGCATAACTGTGGAAGCACCTCATTCAGTGTATCCACAATCTTATTTCTTACATGGATCGTGGCTTTTTCCTTTTCACGTTGTGCATCCGCATTATCCTGTTTTTTCAGATCAATTCCCAGTGTAGCCGGTGACATTACGCCCTGAAGGGCTATGTCCAGAAAACTGATATAACTGTTTACATAGGCTTCATAGGATATCTGGGGCTGTGAAATCTCCACCTGATGGTTTGCCTTCTCTGACATGTCATCACCGATGGCTATAAAGTCGTTATCAAATGGATTGGCCGGAAGCAGTTTTCCATTCTCCGGATCTCTTGGAATCAGGCTGTCCGGTATGTATCTCTTGATCCTTCCCATCCGGATAGCATCCAGCCACTGGCTGATTACTTCATCCAGACCATCCAATACGTCCGTCTTACTGTCAAACAGGGCTTTACCCCGGTTCTTGTATTTTGTAGATGTCAGGATCCTGATCGGCACTGCCAACATAAGATCCCCTTCAATGCCAATATCTACCAGATGTTCCGTCTCAGGAAGAAGCTTCAGATCTGCTTCTTTCCCATAGTCATCATAGAGCTTATATTTGATATATCCATGGCCATAAGTTTCTTCCAGGCGGTATTCTTTACTTCCGCTTTTGTACGTGGTGTAAAACTTGATCTCACGGAGTCTGGAATGGATATACACATAATCCACATCTTCCGCATCATAAAACTCTACGATCGGATATGGACTGCATTCATCTGCAGTTAACTTAAAAGCTCCGTCTCCTGCTGCCAGTGTCGATGTGATTGCTTCCCCGATCACATCATTGAGCTTGCCTTTTTCATAGATATCATCCCACAATTCCTTTATGGTATCTATCCCCTCTCCAAAGTCAAATGCATCCAGATCCGCCAGAACGATGTCCTTATACCGGTCTATGACCATTGACGGCACCCCGCTGTGGATCTTCCGTACACTTCCTTGTGCCTTTGCAGCCCAGAACCTTGCTTTCTCCACATCCCATTTTGCAGTTTTCCGGAAATACTGCTCCAGCATGACACTGTCACCTTGATACCACAGTTTATTTCTGATCACATTTTCCCGGAATGTATGTGGCTCCCTTATTACAATCGTCCGGTCCGTTGTCTGTTCGATCCTGAACAGCCGGACAATGAAATTCTGAATCCAGTTCATGTGTTACCTCCTGAATATTTTACTCTGATACGGAATCCAGCCATACTGCACGGAGTTTACCATGTGGTCGTGTCCGTCTTCCGGTGTATTGTCTTTATCCTCTTTCCAGCTGTAGGTTTCCAATTCACTGACGTAGTTCGTGCAGTGATCCAGTACATAGAAACACGGTTCTATACCCTCCCCGTCATCAAAGGCCAGCCATCCAAGCTGTGTATTGATTCGGTCGATGATCTCCATCTTTTTCCAGGCATCATTCAGTACATAAATGCAGCCGTTCCTGCGCTTGTACTTATTCCACTCCTGCATGGTTGCCTGATCTGCATTATCCAGGAATGCATTTCTGGCCAGCCCCCACTCTTTTCGGTTTCTTTCCAGGAATTCCACCAGATTCTTTACCGTATCTGATGGGGCCAGCGGTATATTTAGATCTGCATTGCTGTATACCTTCTCATCCAGAACAATACACTTGCCAAGGTTCGTGATTCCAAGGAATGAAAACGCTATTGTGTCCGGTGATTTCTGTGAATAGGACGTATCTACTGCAGCTGAAAAATACATAAAGAATTCTTTCTTTATTTCTCCTGGCTTCTGGACAAATTGTTTCGCCCAGGCTTTATTCTTTACATGATGCTTCCTGTCAAAATTGGAGAATACCAGCCCAGTAGCCTTTCCTCTCAGGCCTTCGATCTTATTCTTCCAGATCTTAGTGCCTTTGGGAGTATTTTGTATGATCTGCTGCTTCTTTTCTTCCGAAAGCCCCGCATTATCATCAAAAGAGAAGAACCAATGCACCCATCCAGGCTTTGGTTCTTCCTTTAACTCATCTTTGATTTCCTTCGGTGTGCTTCCCGCCCACTCTGAAAGCGGTCTGCTACAGTTAATATATTCCTTGTATACATCCAGCCCCGGATCATCCGGATTCAGTGTAGCCATGAGATAGTCACATCTCATGGATGCCTCACGGACAAAATCAATATCTGCTGTATTGATCTCGTCAATATAAAGGCATCCATACTGGCCACCAAGGGCTTTCTTCCACTTTTTCTTATTGCCATACCCAAGAACATAAATGGTTTTGTCACCGCCTGGAGCATGGAACAGAATATGTGGGATCTTGTCATCCTTGGTTCCGGATCCGTTGTATTCCACAAGGATTCCAAAATCATCCAGAATACCAAGATCTTTGTTGATAATGTTCTTCTCTGCTGTACCTGTATCATCTGCTGCCAGAATATGCAGTTTCTTCGGTGATTCAGCCACCTTGCACATGAACTTAAACAGCCCTACTGTTGTTTTTCCTGCTGCCGTAGTGCCTTCAAGGAACTCTGCTGGTGCGTTGCATTTCAGGAATGCCTTATACTTTTCTGATAAAACCAGTCTTTCCGTGCTCACTATCCATCACCACGCAATTGCTGCAGGATATCTGCCAGTTTTTTCTTTTCATCCTCCAGCCCCGATACTTCCACCTTATCTTTAAACATTCCCAGGTGGCGTCCCAGAAGCTCCAGGGCTTTCTCTTTATCATTTAATTTGATTTCTATTCCATATTTTCCATCCTTTATCCCTGCGATAGCCCGAATCTGCTGCTCGTTCAAATTTTCTGTATTCTTAAGAAGAACTCTTCCATCTTTCACTTCTGCATAGTCAGTTGTTCTTGCAAATGCAATTGCTGCCAACTCTTCCAGAACACGATCCTGTGTGATTTCAGTGCGCTCTTGTCTGGCTTGCATCCGTTCCTGAATATATCTTTCAACCTTGACATTTCTCAACATCCTGCTGCCGGCCTGTGCAGCGGTTTTATCCTTCTTTACTTTAGGATAAGCCACTTTGTAAGCCCTGGTGGCATTGAGGTCTATCAGATATTCATCTGCAAAAATCTTCTGTTTTTCCGTCATCAGAGCTCACCTTCTTTCTGATCTATGTAAAATACAGTCCTGCCAGTGCCATACACGACAGCCGATTGCCACCGTGAAAGGAGGTTTTCCACTTTTAGGCTGGCACTGTGCACGCTGTACGAAAATTGGCATCACAAAAGCGCCCCACTTATGTGGAGCGCCAAGGGAAGAAATATATGAGATTTCGATTCGGAAACCGTATCGCCTGTCCGATCTGGTTTCTCTATTTTTGATTGTAACACACTTTTTTATCCTTTTTATCCCGATTGCAAATATTTTGAAATTTTTTCACTGACTTTTGACTGCGCCAGATGAACCTGCTTTGCAATCTTGTTCTGGCCAATTCCATCTATGTAGTACATCCGGAAGATTCTGCGAGTCAGGCTGTCTGGTATGGCTTCTACCCATTCCTCGATCTCTGTACATTCTTTCTGCAGTTTCTCGATCCGTGTTTCATACAAGACACGCAATCGTTCTTCCCGCTTATGATCATATCCAACCACTGACTGAGGCCGTGGGTATCCCGTCTTATAATCGAATACTGTATCATTGCCTATCATGCTGTCCCCTTCTCCGAGATGATCCAGTTTATATTGCAGCTCCCGGATCTCTTCCTTACAGCTCCGGTAGCTCTCCAGCCGTTCTTTTGTCATCTCCTGCTTTTTCATTCTATCCACCACCTCAAATCAGTTTATAACCATCTTGTTCCTTTGCTGTATTCATCCCATGGAATCAGGATGTTCCTCTGTGTCTCCTGCTGCCGCAGCTGTTGTCTCTCCTGGTACTGCCGGTACCATTTATACACCCATTCCCACTCTTTCATGAATTTCTGTCTGGTGATACAAGAATTATTATAATGCTTTATCACCTTACGTACATAAACGGAATCCAGCCCCAGTTCTCTTGCAATCACATCTGTCCGGTATCCCTGCTCCACTTTCAGCCGGATAATCTCTTCTCTTAATGCTTTCCTTTCTCCTTTTATCTGCATACTCAATCCTCCAGATAATTGCGCCCGAACAATTTCATGAACTGCTGCCGGCTGTGGTTCTCTTCATAGGCTTTCTGTGCATCCCTCTGGATTTCCCGTAAGATCTCATAGTTCCTGTGGACTGCATCTGTACCAAATTCATGATGGTCAGGACAGAGGAACACATATAGCCCCTCTGTCTCTGCTATCTTCCTGTTTGCTCCCAGGAATGCATGATGCTTATGTAAGATTGGCCAGAGCCGATCGGAACCATTCTTCATACAGATATAGCATCTGCCGTCCCTGGCCTGTAAAATGCTGTCCTTATGCGTCTGGTGTTTCTTCTTACTGGGCTTCTTGGTGTACATCATTCTGGATCCTCTGACAGATCGATCATGGACAGTTCCCTCAGAAGCCTTTCATGCTTCTTATCCTCTTTCTTCCATGCCCGGAAGCGTGCCTGATTGGTCTCCCACAAAATACTTACGCCTTCGAAGAACGGGCCGCTTATACTGCTTTCATTCTCCTGATCAACAAATGCCGGATCTGCGATCAGAATGAATGCATTGTTCATGATTTCCAGATGATCAACTACCTGCAGAACCCTGTTGGCTATGCCAAATGCGTCTATCAATAACAGGTTCGTCACTTCCGCTTCTACATACTCTCTTGGCTCAATAGTTAATGCTCCATCACTGTTGCAACATTCATCTTTCCCATTCAGTCTGTAATATTTCTTTCTGGTTCCTATTTCCGGAACCTCTCCTGCAAGATCAATGATCTGTGCCATGATCTGCTTTGGTATATATTTTTTCTTTACATCCATTTCCCAACGGCTTCCGGCTATGTAATATCTGTCTTCTGTCTGGGCCAGAATTAATCCAGCACTTTTATATGTTGTTTTCATCAGCTGCTTTAAAATCTTGATATTAATAAACATCTTTTCCCTCCTTAGTTGAATGGCAGTTCTTCATCGATACCATCCGGTATATGCATGAACCCATCGTCTCCTGTAGTCATACTACTCTGCTTATATCCTGACTGCTTCAGTGCTGCCTCATCCCTTGCTTCCCGGTCAGCGCCGGATGCATTCTTGCTTTCGGCAAATTCCTGTTCTTCAATTACCACATCTGTGGTATACACCTTCTGGCCTTCCTTGTTGGTGTAGCTTCCTGTCTGGATCCGGCCTGTAATGGCTATCTTCATTCCTTTCCGGAAATACTTCTCAGCAAATTCTGCACTCTTTCCAAAGGCAATGCACTGAATAAAGTCAGCGTTCTGCTGCCCCTCCTGCTTATATTTCCGGTCAACGGCTAGAGTATATCTGGCTATTGCTGTAGCATTCTCTCCTGCTGAATACCGCACTTCCGGATCTCTGGTTAATCGGCCTATTAAAATTACTTTATTCATTCCATATCACTCCAATCTATAGCCTGTCCGCAATTTGGGCAGTAATTATGTTCTTCATAATCTAATTCATATCTAAACTTACATCTCGGGCATAGCCACTCATCCAGAACCAGTGAACCATCTGGCGCATATCCATCACCTTCAAGTGTTGGTTTTTTTGGTGTTTGTTTCGCTAGTGCTTCCATTGCTTTCTGCTCTGTTTTTTCCTTTTTGCTCATTTCTGGTTATTCCTCCATACGGCTCCCTTTTCATCCACTCTTCCGCTTTCTTATCTCTGTGTTTGATAGCCGGCTCTGTATTCTTTATCCTGGCTATTGTGTCCTCGCTTTTTTTCTGATGTCTTTTCCACATTATTTACTCTCTTTTCTTACAATTCTTACATTTTTCACATGTCTGTTTACTGGTTACCAGCTGGCCTTTCAGCAGATGGGAATGTGGACAGTTCGGTTCCACATATACTGCTATCTGACCAATCGTTTTCACATATCTGCACTTTTCATAGTTCTTCATGTTTCCTCCTCATATTCCCAGGTATTGCCTAATACATCCACGTCCTCTGACAGCCATTTTTCCCAGTGTTTATAGGATCCAAGGTCCTGCTGCTCCGCAGTTTCCATCACCTTTCGAATATGCCCTGCAATAATCTCTGCCGCTCCATACTCTGTCAGGCTATCCAAAAACTGCTTTCTGGTACCTACCGACCTCTCCTCTGGTTGTTCCGGTGCAATTTCGTCTGTTTTCCCGTCTTCTCCCACCGGCTTTTCTTCTGACTGTGATACCGTTTCTGCTCCATTTCCTTCAGAATCTGATCTATGCTCTTCTGGCTCATTTTCTTTCCCCTTCTCTTGATCCTGATGTTTCAATGTGTTTTGATCACGTTTTAATGCGTTTTGATCACGTTTCTTCTTTTCTGTTTTCTTAACCACTACAACCTTCTTCTCTTTTTTCTTTGGTTTACCCCCGCCGCTTCCAGTATTTACTGATGCTGGCGGTTCTTCCATTTCTTCCCCATACACCTGCTGCCAGGATTCCTGTAAGGTTCCCGACTCGATCAAATCAGAGGACAGATGCATAAGGGTATCCCAGGCAACCTGTTCTTTTTCATTCGTCCGAACATTAATCAGAACAGCTTGTTCTTCTTTCTCTTTCACAGATAACAGAAACTTTCCTAGACCTCTGATTCGAACACTGTATAACGTGGATCCGTTTGGATCCATGAGCCATTTGAACTTCTGCAGGTCTTTCTCTCCCTGAGCCCAGTCATATACCTTTTTGTACCATTCCTGATTATCATGTCCCAGCTGGATGATGACCTGCTGCAGAACCGAGATCTCCCCGTCCCAGTCCTTTGGCTCCATCATCACTTCCAGATCCGTGATCTTCTGTTCCTCTTCCACTTCGCTTCTGATTTCTTTGATCTCTTCTCTTGTAAAATCTGGTGTCAGTTCCTGTGCTATGACCATCGGAAGCTGCAGCATTTCTACCAGCTTGGTGTAACCCATTCCCTTGTAGGCATCCTGCAGTGTTTCCCCGTATCCTCCTTCACTATACCGGTCATTGATCTGCATGAACCGTGTCACCTGATCCGGTCTGAGATTGTACTCTGCTTCTGCAAACTGTGTCACGGTCTCATATCCGCTTTCATAAAGAATATTGGTGTCTCTGGCCACCTTCAGCAGATAACCGATCCTGACAAAGCTCTCCGCTGACCTGCTCAGTTCCTGGTCCAGGCTTTCCTTGTACTGCTTATAGTTACTGAATCCAATTACCCCGTCCATCTCTTTCTCCTTATCCTGCTGCCATGAAGTCTTCTTTTAACTTCTCCAAAACAAACGTATTCCTTTTTGCTTCCAGTTCCTGCAAATTCTGTTCCCGGAGCACAGCACTCTTCCTGGCATATTCCAGGTCTTTCCTGTTCAGACGTTTCTTAATCTCCCGCTGCCATTCCTTCAGGAATCCCCTGATGGTATCAATATCTGGTTCTTCGTCATAGTAAGATCGGTTCTGTCGGATCGTGCCATCCGGTTCAAATTCAATGGTATAGAACGGAATGTTCTCTTCCCCGACCTTCCTGCAGAATCCTATGTAGGTCTCCCTGTTGCAGATCCGGTTAAAATACCGGTCACTGGATCCACCGCAGTGATGCAATGCGTATCCCTCTTCCACAATCTCTACCAGGTCCTTTGGAATACGTATGATGTATTCTTCTCCCTGATAGGAATACTTTTCCCTGACGTCCTGTAGGATCACTTCTGCCTCCGGAAACTTATCCCGCATTGCCTTAGCTTCCTCTTCCCGTTCTTCTGGATCCTCATTCATCCGTTTCACGGCTTCCAGCTTCTGCCTATTGTTTACCAGTGCATCGTGGCGAGCTTTCAGGTTTTTCGGCTTATAAAACAGTTCGTCATCTAACTTCTGATCTGTGGCAACCATCATACTCAGATAATCTCCCCAGTGTTCCAAAGTGTCTTTCACATTTCCGGCATAATGCCGACTCTGTTTCTCCAAATAGTTCCTGAATTTTTCTGCACTTACTTTTTGGGTGATTGGAAGTAATGCTTTCCCCATCTCGGTTACTGTGATATGGTGGTCTGTCAGCCATTGCAAAGTATCCTGGGAAATCCTGTCATTCTGTTCATCTGAGTATTTCATCCACTCCATAACCATTTCTCCGCCATTCATCTGGCGGATCCTGTTTATTTTCTGCCGGTCTTTAATCCGGAAGACTTCTTCGATAGTTTTTCCATCCAGATCCAGCCTCCCGATATACATTTCTCTGTAAGTCCAGCAGTTTTTTATCGTATCTTTCAGCAGCTGTGTGAACTGCCCTTTCAGAAGATATTCCAGTGTATTTCCCAGTCCTCTTTCCTTTGCCCCGACAGCCATGGCAGCATTGTAATCTATCACAATCCCTTCATTTGCCATTGCTTCAAATGCCCTGATTAAAGATTCGTAGTCTGTACCTTTCAATGCTTCCGAAATTCCCTCAGGATACAGGCTGCACTCTGCCACTCTCTGATTACACGGATTGCTGTCATTCCACTCCGGTATGCACAGTTTTGTGTACCAATTCCGATGTTCCCCATCCTGGCTGTAATAAATCTTATAACCATGAGGGCGATACATCATGATCCGGATCGTCTCGCCCAACACACAGGTTCTATACTCATATCTGCTATAAACAGTCCATTTGAACCGCCTTGCCACACTCACTTCTTTGTCAATGTTCTGTAACAACAATATCTGTCCATACTGTTCCATGTGGTTTCTTCTGATTTTCAGCAGTCCTTCTCTGGAACAGTTCGGGCATTCCACCCAGTCATTGTGTTTTGCTTTTCCTTCCCCATAAACATTGATCAGATCCTTTCTCGGAAATTCTTCCCTACAAATTGGGCACTTGCAAAGTTTCTTGGTTTTATCCAGGAAAAAGAAGATAATTTCCTGATCATCCAGGATCTTTTCCTTCATACCATCTTCCGGTTCCGGCGGTATTCGTCCCATCAGTTCCCTGATCCGGTCGTATTTCAGTTCCAAACTCCGTTCTCGTTTATTCCTAAGCCAGTCCTCTTCCTTACTGCATATCTTGTATCCAAAATCTCCACCGCCCAGGCTTTTTGTAGCTGTTATACGGTCTTTTTCTGTATCCCATACCAGTTGATTACTCACATTTGGTTTATATTGCCAATAATCGGATTTTCCTTCGATTACCGTTGCCATCTTCCACTTATGGGTTACTTTTCCTTTCCTGAATTCATATTCCCCGGTATCCAGATCCATTGCATAACGGCCATAATGCCCGCCGTCTCTGTAGACATCGATCACCAGACAGTTCTTGTATTTATGCGCTTTCGCAATCAATCCCTTTTTCTTTTTCGGTGAGATTATTTCTACTGCCTCCAGGCTTTTCCACTTCACTTATCCACCACCTCCAGTTCATTCTTCTCATTTATTGTGTATATCCCGTCTTTTTCTGCTTTCACTGGCATCGCATATACGATCATTCCACGCTCATTCTCCCGCACCAACCCAAGATAACTGCCTTTTACTGCTGTCACTTTCGGATGTACACCTCTGGCGATCGCGATGGCGCCCTTCTGCTCTGCTGTCGCTCTGTCCCTGGCTATCTGACACATAGTTATGTTCCTTTCCCAGTCCATACGTGTGTTTCTGACCATATATTCCATGGTCTTGATCACAAACTGTTCCATGTTCAGTTCCTTCAAAAGCGTCATTTCTGTGCAAGAGCACACTTGTCCCTGTTCTTCATTGATGTCACCGCCGGCATTGATCAGGAAATACCGGTTGCCTTTGCCAAGTCCATAGTAGTCCAGACAGTCTGGTGCATACTCCACAAAATGGAATCCATTGCGTCTTGCCTTGCATTCCGGTTCAATGTAAGTGCCACTGGTAGCGTACTGATATACGCCTTTCCCCAGCGTGGCACACATATTTTTGTTGAAACCTCTGATTCCTTCCACTGTTTTTCTCCTTTGTTTAGTCTTTGTTATAATAATTGCTGATTGTTTCAGCTACCTGCTGCCGTGTTGGAATGCCTGTGTAGACGTTGTCATTCAATCCAGCTTCCTTGCAGATCCGCTTGTCTACACGCTGCTTACTGTCAAATCCCAGCTTCAGCAGTTTCCCAAACAGGCCTAACAGACTTCTGTTCTTCCGGCAGACTGCACAGGCCAGATCTTCCTCCTGCATACACATCTCCAGGACACAGCCTTTCCACTCTTCCCAGATTCCGCTTACTTCCAGATCTTTAGCCTCCATCTCAACTCTTGCCACAGCTGCCTCTCTCGGTGTGCAGAGTACTTCTGTCAGATCATCCATGTAATCTTCCGCATCTTCCTGATCCAGCCCATTCTCTTGCGCCAGCGCAATTAAGGCTTCCTCGTCTCCCTCTTCCTTTTCTGCTTTCGCTGTGCGGATCAGCTCGTCATAGCTCATCTTTCCAAACTTATCGAACATCCAGTTCTCCTTTCCCCATCTCTTCTTTCATCCAGTTACTGTATTCATGTTTCCCTCTTACTGCGATCAGTTCATGCTCTGCAGTCAGCTCAGCGATTCTCTGCCACAGGCCGACATTTGCGATCTGGTTTCCCTTGCTGTTCCGGAAGTCTTTCCCGATCCAGACCGGCATCTGATGTACCAGCATATTCAGCATCCAGTCATTCCGGCAGTGAATGTAAATGATACATGGCCGCCGGATCCGTTCCAGTGCCTTGATCAGAGCTGTCATGGTTGCCATGTTATAGGTTCCCGTCAGCTGATCCCCGCCGCTTCTAGTATTTCCTGGAAGCGAACGGCATTCCAACAGGTACCGGTACTGCCTGTTCATCTCTTTCGGAGACGTACTGTCGCACTCTATGTAGATGTCGATTTCTTCTTTTTGCAACCTTTTTGCCCCCTCTTCTTTTTCTTCGGTGGATCCGTCATCCGGACCATGGTGTAGCGCCTGTATGGATAACCGGTTACCGGATTGGTGCCTTCATGGATGTTGGCTATGTAGTATCCCTTTACCGGCTTGACCTCCATCTTCCATCTGACCAGTTCTTTCTCTTTCGGTTCCGGAAGTGGCATATTGCGAGATGTATTGTAGCTGGATTCTTTGATCCGTGACTTTTCCACAGTTCCGTCCGCTTTCTTCTCTCCGGTGCCGGCCGTCTTGGTCATGTAGGAAGACAGCTTCGTGAAGTCCTCATCATAGGTCTTGTCATTATGCCGGATGTCATTGCTCCAGGTGCCACCTTTCTTCCAGGCCTTCTGCAAGATACTGGCTGTATCTCCGATCTCGTTCACCACCAGATGAATATGCCAGGCTCCCTTCGTGCCTCTTTCAATATTGCGGATCCAGAACAATTCTCTGCCCCGCTTCCGGTATTGCCTTCTCACGTACCTCATAGCATCCTGGAAATCTTTCAGTGCTGCTTTCATATCCGGCGGTCTCTCTTTTGGGCTGTAAGTCCATGTGGCAAAGATGTCTCCCTCATTGAAATACTCCAGGAGACGCAGTCTGCAGTTTCTCTGCTTCACCATCCGGTTCACTACTTTCACCTGCTCTTCTGTTGGTTTCTCTTTTTTCTGCCTCTTCTTTCCCGGTGCTCCATAGTTCCCCTGGTGATACTCTTCTCTGTATAAAATCTTTCCATTTCTCAGCTTGTATGTAGTCCTTAGCATCCCTCTATATGTCCTATCTTTAATATCTTAATCAAGTTGGAAACAGTGGCTGAAACCACTGTTTTTCTTGACCTTTTCGGCCTCTTGGGATACTATAAACATGAGATTATTTATGAGCCCCAAAGGCTTGCCGATGCTTTTATGCATCGGCTTTTTTAATATTCATTTGCAGCCGCTTCCGCAGCCTCTTCGGTCAGGTCTTTCAGTTTCTTCTGGTCTGCTCTCGCCCTACTCACAGCCACAGTACTAAGGGCATAGGGTTCTGATTCCTTCTGCATGAGATATTCCCTCACCCCTGCAATGGCCAGTGCCAGTTCTGCGCCCAACAGCTGATGTGATCCGCTGATCCTGATCTGGCCTCCATGAATCTCGATCATCAGCCTACCTCTTTCCATTCATCCGGTTTCAGATCGTAGATCTCCATTGGCTGGAATACCAGTCTCTTCGCCCGGATGCTGTTTTTCTCTCTTGCCTCCTGCAGATCACGCAGCTTCAGGCTCACGATTAAGCCTGATACCATGCCAGCCATAAACACACAGGCAATTATCATTAACAAATCCATCTTCCCTCTCCCCCGCTTAAGCGGTTTTCTCCGCTGTCTGGAATGCTGCCAGTGCCCTGGCAGCTATCATCTGTAATATCTTCTCTGTCTGATCCGGCTGTACACTATCATCATGGAGCCGGATGACGGCTTTCTCCGTTTTTATCTCACTTACTAACATAGTTACCTCCCCATGTTCTTTACTGCATGTTATGCAGGACCGTTTGTACCACTTGCGTCTCCGTAAATGATCTGGATCAGATCCTGCTTCTGCTCTGCGCTAATTGCTCCTGCTACCTCAGATAGAATAGCCATCCTGTAAATCTTCCTGGACCACTCTTCACTCCCTCTGGCCAGTTCCGCAAGTTCCTTTAATTCATTGAAAAATGCATTATCCATCTTTCCTCCTTGAAAATCGGTGAACGCAATTTTGCTTTCTCCTAATTGTTCGGTATATTTTCTAATGTTCCTCAGCAAATCACAGTGTTTCTTTCCTACCATTTCTGCAATCATAAATGCCATCTATCTCACCTCCTCCGGCTATGCCGGTTATTGACTTTCCTTTCTCTTTTCCGTATCCTATTAGTACAGGTTGCGCTCACAACCAAGTCTTTTGGAAAGGAGAAAATATTATGGCAATTTACAAAATTTCCGAAATCTTAGAATCATTGCAAAGTGCAAAATCAGACGGATATGAATATGTTTCTATTAATGAATCTGATGATGATGATCCTGATCCGGCTGTGCTGTTCCTCGATTATCTTGAAACTCCTAATGATTCTGAGTCGGACATGATCGATGCAGTTGATCTTCCAGACAACTATATTGCTCATTTGAAATAATCTGATACTCGTAACTTAACTCGCCATTCAGAAGACGTTTAAATCTTCGAAGCGTTTTCTGGATGGCTTTCTTGATCTCTTTCACATCTTCATGCTCTCCAATGCAGATTGTTACCTCTATGTGGTTCTCTGATCTGTTTCTACTCACACTGTGCTTTATCACCTATCTCACCTCCTCCGGCTGTATCTTCAACTGTAATTCCATTTGTTCATATTCCGGAGTCTTCACAAAATCCTCCGGAAGTGAAATACCAAACTGCTCACACTCTCTTTTAAATACTTCAGCAATCTTATGTGGTGCTGATCCTTGCTTTGTCATAATTCGGTCTGTAACTCTACCAAGTTCTGCAACACTAGATGCAATAATTGGGTTCAATGGACACGGAAGTTTTTTATCTTCCATTTCATGAAAACGATTTACGTATCTTGCCGTGAATTCCGTTCCTTTCTGCCCCGTCAGTTTATGTGCGATAAATTCGCAGCCTTTCTTTGTAACCTGAAAGCATGGAAGGATCTTATTCTGCTCTGTTATGTATGTTGCTTCCTTAAAGAAATCGGTAAAGCCAATTTTGGCTTCTCCTAATTGTGTGATATAATTTCTAATATCTCTAAGTAATTTGCAATGTTCTTTCCCTACCATTTCTGCTACTTCCATTGAAGTAATTGTGTTTCGTGTTAAGTTGTTCATTTTTGTCTCCTAGTATTAACTTATCTACTTTCAGTATCTTTATAAGTTACTCTTGTGCAAAAAAAATGGCCATCGGATCTTTTATATTCAATTTATCAATCATAATCTGAATTTCATCGCTTCCAAAAACGCCTATTTTCATTTTTTCGTAAAATGTTTTTGGTGTAATTCCTATCATTCCTGCCACATCTGTCTGCGAATAGCCATTTTTGGCTATTACACCTCGTAATTCATCTGTTTTAATCAAAATATCGCCTCCGTATCTTTTTAAGTTACTATTAGAATATCACATTTTTGTAACTTGTCAAGATATTTTTTATTGCATTTATAACATTTTTGTGCTATTATCAAGTTACCACAAAGAAAGGAGCTCTTTCTAATGACTGTTGGCGAACGAATTAAAGAATTACGAACAAATCTTGGTTTAAGTCAAGTTGACTTTGCCGATAGAATCAATGTCTCAAAACAAACTTTATATAAATATGAAAATAATATCATTACCAATATTCCTTCTGATAAGATAGAGGCTGCTGCTCGTCTTGGCAACGTTTCTCCTGCCTATTTAATGGGATGGGATTCTTGGGATTCTGCTATAAAATTAATCTCCAATGAAATAAAGCGAGCTTCTGACCAAACAAGACTTTATATCCAATTGTTTGAATCATATGGTTATAAAATAAACTTAAAGCTAAATACAGTAGATGTACAAACTAAAGATGAAAAGACTTACTCTTTTGATCGCAAAGAATTTATGAGTATGATCCAGCGCTGTTATAAAGACATTACCTATAATATTGAACGATTAATTGATGAGCAGGAAGAACTTCTTGCCGCTCATGCCCGTACCGATATGGAGCAGTCTTCAGAAGCTATTAAGCAGGATCTGGATCTTATGAATGATGATACTAAATGGGAATAAAGGAGGAAATGATATTATGATGTATCCATTTATGACTCTCAATGACGATACTGAAATTACACATTCTGAAATGAAACCAGATGGACGCGTAAAGGTTTATATTGAAACCCCTGATGAAAAATATTGTTTTAAACATGCCACCTGCTGGCTCCCGGATTATTCCTGGGAAGATGTTTTTCAATATTCTGATGATGATATCAATCGTTTTACAGAAATTATCCGTTCTATGGCTCACTTAATCATGGAATTTTCGCAGGAGGGAGGATTTGATAATGCCTCAAATTTTTAGATTTGGCGAATATTGGATTTACTTCTGGACGAATGAAAACAAACCTCTTGAGCCAATCCACATCCATGTTGCAAAAGGTGCACCTACTGCTAATGCTACAAAAATATGGATCACCAGTACTGGTAATTGCTTACTTGCCAATAATAATTCTCGTATTCCAAATCACACACTTCGCAATATCATGCGAATGATTGAAGCACGACATAATGATGTTATACAAGCATGGCTGAATTATTTTGGTGAAATACGTTACTTCTGTTAATCCTGAATTGAGGTGAGACACTTGAACTATGAACAGCTTTTGACTGTGGCCGATCGAGATGGTCTTCTTGTCAAGGAACAACCGCTTCAAGTCCATGATGGTCTGATCTCCGGTAAACGGATCGCTATCCGTAAAGGCATCCAGACTCAGACCGAAAAGTCCTGTGTACTTGCTGAAGAGATCGGCCACTACCGTACCAGTACCGGTGATATTCTTGATCAGAGCAAAGCAGAAAACCGTAAGCAGGAGCTCCATGCCAGAATCTGGGCCTATAATGAACTGATCGGGTTAAAGGGAATCATCCGTTGCTACGAACACCGATTCCATTCTTTCAGTGAGATGGCTGAACTCTTAGAAGTGACAGAAGAATTCCTGTCAGAAGCATTAAAATACTACCGATCTAAGTATGGCATTTACACTATATACCATCAATACGTTATTTATTTTGAGCCACATTTATTAGTAATGAAGAAGATTTGTTAAAAATCTTATGTCAAGTTTAATACCTAAAATTATTTTATGGTTAATTCGCTTCGGCGTTTTAATAAATTCATACAATAGGGAGGAATTGTTATGTCAATGTTAACTTGCAGAGAATGTGGAAAGGAATTTTCCGATAAAGCAGACAAATGTCCGAATTGTGGTGCACCAGCTAGCTATTCGTATAAAGTTGGTGAGGTCTATGAGGTGCCTCAGTCCACCACCAAGAAAAAAATGAGTAAATGTCTGCTCATTTCATTCATCATTGGTGTTCTGTACATACTTTACAGTATCTCTTACTGGTCTGGTACTGCCGGAAGCGGTGCTGATACTGCTGAGCAGATCGGATCCGGTATTGCAACCGCTTTGGTTATGCCGCATTTGATCTGCACAGCCCTTGCCGTACTCTTCAATGGATTTGGCTTGTTCATGAAAAAGCGTGGCTTCGCATTAACTGGCGCAATCTTGTATACCGTTGCACTTGTATTATTTCCAATGTACTTCATGTTTGTCATTATCGAAGTAATTTTATCATTCATTGGATATGCAAAAACACCAAAAGACTGATCCTATCCCCATCCCAGTACATTTGCTGGGATGGAAGAAATAATATGTTTACCAATGTATCCGATGAACGGATGCTTTGGTAAGGGTATTATATTTCTGATCGTGTTGTTGGCCTCAACAAAATGATCTGATTTTAACTTGACTTTCACTGTTTCGGCATATACTATGAAAACATAGTATATCCCTAGCAGTAATCCTCCCACTATCCGGGAATTGATGAGACTAGGGATATTTTTGAACCCAAACTTAAAATTTAAATTGAATACTTGACAAAATCTCTGCATATGCTATGCTATCACTAATTAGTGAATTGGCTGGTATCCGGTCACAGAAAGGGCTTGAGATTTTGTCTCAGGCTCTTTTTGTTTATGTTTAAGGAGATTTTTATGAGTGCTTCTTTAGTATATTTAACAAAGGTTCAAAATACTTAAACGGAAACTCAGAACTGAAACATTTGATCAGAATATATGACTGGTTAAGATATAAATAAATATATCCCGTCCAAATCATTCAATAGTGCGAACACCTGAAATCAGTGGTGGGATATATCCATTTTAGGTATAGTATTTAAATATCTTACGCAATCCATACCATCATGTATAGTGCGAACACCACAATCAAGTACATTGATAGTATAGCAACGTTTTTTATGGATTGCAACAATTGTTTATATTTTTTCAAATGTAAAAACCGCCCAGTGTTACCAGCACCGAACGGCTTTACATAGATTACTGTACGGTTCCGGAAGAACCGTGATATAACCTCATGGCATTAAGATTATATCACAATCCTCCGGCACCTGTACAGGTGTATTTTTTATACTCTTTTTTCATACTTTTGATAAGGAGGATTGATGGTATGGAACAATATTGTATGTATTTACGTAAGTCCCGTGCGGATCGGGAAGCGGAACAGCGTGGTGAAATGGAGACTCTGTCCAGGCATGAAGCTGCTCTTCTGGCTCTGGCTGCCCGGAATCACCATCCGATCACGAAGATCTACCGTGAGGTAGTCTCTGGTGAGACGATTGCCGCACGTCCCTGTATGCAGGAACTGCTCTCTGAAGTAGAAGCCGGCATCTGGACCGGTGTCTATGTCATGGAAGTGGAACGTCTGGCCAGAGGTGATACCATAGATCAGGGTGTGGTGTCCAGAGCATTCCGACTGAGCAGTACCCTTATTATCACTCCGATCAAAACCTATCATCCGGACAATGAATTTGATGAAGAATATTTCGAATTTGGTCTGTTCATGAGCCGCCGGGAATATGCCACCATCAAGCGCCGCCTGCAACGTGGCCGGGATGCTTCCGTCCGGGAAGGAAAATATATCGGAAATAGGACACCTTATGGATATTATCGTGAGAAGATTCCTCATGACAAAGGTTTCCGCCTTGTTCCTGATCCTGATCAGGCTGATGTAGTACGTAACATCTATAAATGGTATTGTAACGGAATTCCTGCAGATGGTGTTTCTCCCACTACCTTTGGTATGGCAAAAATTCGTGACAGATTGAATGGCCTTGGTATTCCTGCTGCCACTGGTGGTCCATGGACGATCTCTTCTGTCAGCGGAATCCTGCAGAATCCAGTGTATACTGGAAAGATCCGTCACAACTACCGCCCTGCCGAAAAGAGCCTGTCAGGTGGCGTGATCACTGTCAGACGCCCACGTAACGGATCCGGAGATCTTTACGATGGACTTCACGAAGCAATCATCAGTCAGGAATCCTTTGATATGGTTCAGGATTTTATGAAAAACCGTAAGCTGCCGTCTATTCCTTACAAGAAAAAAATGGCTAATCCGCTTTCCGGAATCGTTCGCTGCAGTGTCTGTGGGAAAGTCATGATTCGCCGACCATATCAGAGTGGCCGTCAATGTACTCTCATGTGCCAGACCGCACATTGCGCCACGGTTGCTTCTGATCTGGATGACGTAGAACGAGAGATTCTGAACGGTCTGGCCGAATGGCTAAAAGATTATAAACTGCAATGGAATATCCCTGATTCTGCTGACTCCTCTCCTGCCGTATCCATGCTGCAGACTCAGCTGGTACAGAAACGTAAAGAAGAAGAACGGCTCCAGTCTCAGCTGGACAATACCTATGATCTTCTGGAACAGGGTATCTATACAAAAGATGTCTTCCTGACCCGTAATAAAATGGTTGTGGAAAAATTAGAAGATGTTCATATTTCAATTAATTCTCTTGAAAAAGAAATTGTGCTGGAGCAAAAACGCCTCCAGGCAAAAATAGATGTAATCCCTAAAGTAGAAAATATCCTGGATGTGTACTGGACACTTCCGGATGCGAAATCGAAAAATGATCTGTTAAAATCTGTGCTGGATAAAGTCATCTACACCAAATCGGGACGAAATGGTCCACATCGGAAAGTACATTATACTTTCGCTCTCGACCTTTATCCCAGGTTGCCAAAAAGCCCGTAAATACGGGCTTTTTGCATAATGTCCAACATCCATGTACTGACGAACTGGCCCATCTGGAGATGGTTTCCACCATTGTCCACCAGCTTACCTGCAATCTTTCTATGGATGAAATTGAAAAATCTGGTTTTGGGCCATATTATATTGACCATACAGTAGCCGTATGGCCACAGGCGGCTGGTGGCGTTCCGTTTAATGCCTGTGAATTTCAGTCTAAGGGCGATCCGATTACCGATCTTCATGAAGATCTCGCTGCCGAACAAAAAGCTCGAAGCACCTACGATAATATTCTCCGTGTAGTAGGCAATATGCCGGAAATTGCAGATCCGATACGCTTTCTGAGAGCAAGAGAAGTGGTACACTATCAGCGCTTCGGAGAAGCACTGCGTATGATTCAGGATGATCTGGATTCCAGAAACTTCTACGGTTACAATCCTGCGTTTGACAAACCTGCTGCCTGTCTGCCAGCCACAGATACTTGCCAGTAGCAATAATATTTTTTTCTATGAAAGAACCGGTTCCTGAATATACGGGAACCGGTTGTATAGATTCCGACAAAGAAATCATCCCAGCGGATATGTAAGTAAAGTATTCAAAATTCAAAGCCAGAGAAGAACTGGCAATTGCTGCTTCTCCAAAACTGTTGATACCACTCTGAATAAATACATTCGATACTGAAAAGATCGCTCCCCATATTACTGCTGGTATCCCAATTATCAGTTTTTGATATCAAAAGATGATATTAACAACACTATAAAACACCCCCAAACGCTTTTCACTTAGTAGATATAACTAATTTTCAAGGCACTTAGGGGTGTTTTGATGTGTTTTATTTGTCAATTCTCAACAAATTCTGCTTATTTGTTGTAGTTTACGATCTTTCCGAAGTCTGGCTTCAGAGCTGCTCCACCGATCAGACCACCATCGATGTCCGGCTTGGAAAGAAGTTCAGCTGCGTTACCTGCATTCATGGATCCGCCGTACTGGATACGAACTGCTTCTGCAGTAGCTTCATCGTACATCTCAGCGATTGTGTGACGAATCATTGCACAAACTTCCTGCGCCTGGTCAGCTGTTGCTGTCTTACCTGTTCCGATTGCCCAGATTGGTTCGTAAGCGATTACCATTGTCTTAACCTGGTCTGCTGTTACGCCTTCCAGATCAGCTTTGATCTGAAGATTAATCCAGTCTTTGTATGCATTTCTTTCGCGAAGTTCAAGAGATTCTCCGCAGCAAAGGATTGGTGTCAGGCCTGATGCAAATGCCTTGAGCACTTTCTTGTTTAAAAGAGCATCATCTTCTTTGAAGTAATCACGACGTTCTGAATGGCCGATAATTACATATTTTACACCTGCATCCAAAAGCATTGGTGCAGAAATTTCTCCTGTGTATGCTCCCTTGTCTTCGATGTAGAAGTTTTCAGCTCCAACAGCTACGTTAGAGCCTTTTACAGCTTCTACAACTGGTACGATATCAATTGCTGGTACGCAATATACAACATCTACATCTGGATTTACTACCAGGTCTTTCAGTGTATTTACTAATTCTACTGCCTGACTTGGAGTCATGTTCATTTTCCAGTTTCCTGCGATAATTTTCTTTCTTGCCATCGTCTTATCCTCGATTCTGATTTTATTTTTATCACAACTGTTCAAAGCCGCCCTCCAGAATGCTGCACATTTCGTCGGTGTGGCGTATTCGCCAAATAAATTTTCAAAAACAGGATTAAAACGTAAGCATTTTATACCTGTTTTGTGAAATTTTGCCTGGTTCTGAACAGTTACATTTTATTTGTCGTCAGCTGCCATAACACCTGGGAGTTCTTTTCCTTCCAGGAATTCCAGGGATGCTCCACCACCTGTAGAGATGTGACTCATCTTGTCACCAAATCCCAGCTGATTTACTGCTGCTGCAGAGTCACCACCACCAATAATAGTTGTAGCATCTGTCTCAGCCAGTGCTTTTGCAACTGCGATGGTACCTTTTGCAAGAATAGGGTTCTCAAATACACCCATAGGTCCGTTCCATACAACAGTCTTTGCAGTCTTTACAGCATCTGCATACAGAGCCTGTGTCTTAGGTCCGATATCCATGCCCATCTTATCTGCCGGAATCTTATCAGAATCTACTTCTACTGTAGCGATCTCAGCATCAATTGGGTTCGGGAATTCGCCTGTGCATACAGTATCGATTGGAAGAAGAAGTTTTTTGCCAAGCTTTTCTGCTTTTTCCATCATTTCTTTGCAGTAATCCAGTTTTGTTTCATCGCAAAGAGATGTTCCGATTTCATATCCTTTTGCTTTCAGGAATGTGTAAGCCATACCACCACCAATAATCAGGGTATCACATTTTTCCAGAAGGTTAGAGATAACATTCAGTTTATCAGCTACTTTTGCACCGCCCAGGATTGCTACGAAAGGTCTTACCGGATTCTCTACTGCATTACCAAGGAATGCAATTTCTTTTTCCATCAGATATCCAACTGCATTTTCTCCGCCTTTTGCTTTGATGAACTTTGTAACGCCAGCTACAGAAGCATGTGCTCTGTGAGAAGATCCGAATGCATCGCAAACATAAATGTCTGCCAAATCAGCCAGTTCTTTGCTGAATTCTTCACCATTCTTTGTTTCTTCTGCGCCACGGAAACGGGTATTCTGAAGAAGTACTACATCTCCTTCTTTCATCTCTTCCACTGCTTTGGTAGCAGCTTCACCTGTTACATGATAATCAGATACGAATACAACTTCTTTGCCAAGCTTTTCGGAAAGTCTCTTTGCAACTGGTGCAAGAGATTCACCTTCGTTCGGGCCATTCTTTACTTTTCCAAGGTGAGAGCAAAGAATTACTTTCGCTCCATCTTTGATCAGTTTGTTGATGGTTGGCAGTGCTGCTACAATACGTGTCTCATCTGTGATTTCACCATTCTTTAATGGTACATTGAAGTCACATCTTACCAGAACGCGTTTTCCCTTTGCATTGATATCATCTACTGTTTTTTTACTTAATCCCATTGTCGTAACCTCCGTTATATCTTCAGACTGAGTTTGTCTGAAAGATCATGATAATAAAATGAGGCCCGGTCCATATAAGACCGGACCTCTGATAGGTCTTGATAATACTTATGCTAATTCGCTGAAGTATTTGATTGTACGAACCATCTGGCTTACATAGCTGTTTTCGTTGTCATACCAAGAAACAACCTGTACCTGAGATGTTCCATCTTCAAGGTTAACTACCATTGTCTGTGTAGCATCAAACAGAGAACCGAATCTCATACCAACGATATCGCTGGATACAATTTCATCTGTGTTGTAACCGAAAGATTCTGTAGCTGCTGCTTTCATAGCTGCATTGATTTCTTCTACAGTAGCTTTTCCTTTTACTACTGCGTTCAGGATTGTTGTAGATCCTGTAGGGGTCGGTACACGCTGAGCAGCACCGATCAGTTTGCCATTCAGTTCTGGGATAACCAGACCGATTGCTTTTGCAGCACCTGTGCTGTTAGGAACGATGTTGATTGCACCTGCACGAGATCTTCTGAGGTCACCTTTTCTCTGTGGTCCGTCAAGGATCATCTGGTCACCTGTGTAAGCGTGAATTGTGCACATGATACCGGACTGAATTGGCATATAGTCATTAAGAGCTTTGGCCATAGGAGCCAGGCAGTTTGTTGTACAAGAAGCTGCAGAAATTACTGTATCTTCTGGCTTCAGTGTTTCATGGTTTACATTGTAAACGATGGTAGGAAGGTCATTTCCTGCTGGAGCAGAGATAACAACTTTACGAGCACCAGCTTTGATGTGTGCTTCTGCTTTTGCTTTGGATGTATAGAAACCTGTACATTCCAGAACTACGTCTACGCCGATTTCTCCCCATGGAAGGTTAGCAGCATCTGCTTCTTTGTAGATCTTGATTTCTTTTCCATCAACTGTGATAGAATCTTCACCTGCTGTTACTGTATCAGCCAGAGCATATTTACCCTGAGATGAATCATACTTTAACAGATGTGCAAGCATTTTAGGGCTTGTTAAATCGTTGATTGCTACTACTTCATAACCTTCTGCACCAAACATCTGTCTGAATGCAAGACGACCGATACGGCCGAATCCATTGATCGCTACTTTTACTGCCATAATCGTAATTCCTCCTGAGAATTTAATTAAAAAATTTTATCTGACAAAGCAGATCGTTTCTGTTCCTATTTAGGAACATCAACCCACTTGTTATTCTACTCAATTTAGGCAAAAAATTCAAGGTCTTTTTCATGTTTTTGGTTTGATTTGGAAATATGTATATTTGACATCCCATATTTTTTCTTATATTATAAAAAATGACAAATTTTAAACAGACTTTTATTTTGTTCTATATTAAAAACATTTTTATAAAGGAGTAACTCCGTCATGAAATGTGATTTTCATATACATTCTTCTTTTTCCGGTGACTCGGACACCCCTATGCCGGCTATGATTGAACGTGCCATTACTCTTGGACTTGATACGATCTGCTTCACTGAACATTATGATGAAGATTATCCGGAAGGTGAGGAAAATTTTTCTCTTGCTGTTTCTGATTACTACGAAACGCTCTGTACTTTGAAAAAACAATATTGTTCCAAAATCAACATTTGTTTTGGTGTGGAACTTGGTATGCAATCTCATCTTGGTAATCTGTATACAAAGTACGTACAATCCTGGCCATTTGATTTTGTCATTGCATCTCAGCATCTTCTGGATCATACAGACCCTTATTATCCAGCTTATTGGAAAAATAAAAATCCATCAGATGTCATACGCCATTATTTTAAAGAAACTCTTCAGAACCTGAAGTCTATGCAGGGCGAATACGATACCCTGGCTCACCTGGACTATATTGTGCGTTATGCAGGTTTCGGATTTACTTCTTATCATTACGATGAATATGCTGATGTAATTGATCCAATTTTAAGATATCTGATCGAGCAGGACAAATGTCTGGAAGTGAATACTGCCGGATTTAAATATGGACTTGGGCATCCGAATCCATGCGAAGAAGTTCTGAAGCGTTATCGTCAGCTGGGTGGTGAGAAGATCACCATTGGTTCAGACGGACACCGGCCGGAACATATCGCCTATAACTTTGACCACCTTCAGGATCTGCTTAACCATATTGGTTTTCAGTACTACTGCATCTTCCAGAAGCGAAAATCGGAGTTTCGCAGACTTGACAGATAAAAAACAGGAAAGAGACATTCTATATTTCCCCGTCTCTTTCCTGTTTTTGTGCTTCTAGCTCTATCTGGAACTTTTTATTGTTCCACCACCCAGAACATTCTCTCCGTCATAAAATACAACGGCCTGGCCTGGTGTCATAGCTCTCTGTGGTTCTTCAAATACACATTCCACCAGATCCTCTTCTATCATCCGGATCACAGCCGGCGCTCCTTTATGATTGTAGCGTATCTTTGCCATAACCTTCTGATCACCTTTGATTCCGGCTACAGACATAAAGTTCACATGATCTGCGTACAGAATATGATGCATCAGATCATGGTTCTCTCCAATCACCACTTCATTGGTCTCTGTTTTCAGATCAGTGACGAAGACCCGATGCCCCATTGGGAGTTCCAGTCCACGTCTTTGTCCGATGGTATAATGGGTAATTCCCTTATGTGTTCCAAGAATGATTCCATCTTTGGTTACAAAATTTCCTTTCGGAACTTTTTTTCCTGTATACTCTTCCAGGAATGATGCATAATCTCCATCTTTCACAAAACAGATATCCTGACTGTCTGGCTTATGTGCTACACGCAGCCCAATATCCGATGCAATTTTACGGATCTGATCCTTGGAATACTCACCTACCGGCATCAGAGTCCGCTTCAGCTGATCCTGTGTCAGATTGTACAATGCATAGGTCTGATCCTTCGTTGCCGTTACAGAATTGCAAATGGTATATCTTCCATTCTCCAGCTGGCGAATTCTTGCATAATGACCGGTTGCTATATAATCTGCACCGATATCCATACTTCTCTTCAGCAGTGATTCCCATTTCACATATCTGTTACAGGCTATACATGGATTTGGTGTTCTGCCACACAGATATTCCCTGGCGAAATAGTCCATTACTTTATCTTTGAACTCCGCTTTAAAGTTCATAACATAATATGGAATTCCCAGATCATGAGCAACTCTTCTGGCATCTTCTACCGCACTGAGTCCGCAGCATCCGCCATTTTCCTGCTGCACTGTTTCGTCCTCATCCTGCCAGATCTGCATGGTCACACCAACCACATCGTATCCCTGTTCCTTAAGAAGATATGCCGCTACCGAAGAGTCCACTCCTCCTGACATTCCTACTACTACTTTTTTCATAACTGCTTCCTAGTATTCGTCCTCTTCTTCACCTTCACTGATATCGTTCTTAGGCTTAGAAAGTCCTTCAATCTTGATATGATGCTTCTCTGCGTAATCCCAGAGTGCTGCATGAATTGCTTCTTCTGCCAGCAGTGAACAATGCACTTTTACTGGTGGAAGTCCATCCAGAGCTTCCATAACAGCTTTGTTCGTCACTTCCAGAGCCTGCTGGATCGTTTTTCCCTTTACCAGCTCGGTTGCCATACTGCTGGTTGCTACTGCTGCACCGCATCCAAATGTCTTGAACTTACAGTCCTGAATCACACCGTTATCATCAATATCCAGATACATTCTCATGATGTCTCCACATTTTGCATTACCAACTGTGCCGACACCACTTGCATTTTCGATTTCTCCTACATTTCTTGGATGCTGAAAATGATCCATTACTTTTTCACTGTACATTATCTATTCCTCCAGTATCTATATTTTCGTATTTATAATTATTTCTCTCCACCTTTTGATTTTCTGACAAAATCTTCATACAGTGGAGACATGCTTCTCAGTCTTTCGATAATACTCTTCAGCTTTTCAATTACAAAATCAATATCTTCTTTTGTAATCTCTTCACTTAATGTCAGTCTCAGAGAACCATGTGCGATCTCATGAGGCAGACCAATGGCAAGCAGTACATGGGATGGATCCAGGGAACCGGATGTGCAGGCAGATCCACTGGAACCGCAGATACCATCCATATCCAGCATAATCAGCATAGACTCACCTTCGATGAACTGGAAACTGAAGTTTGCATTATTTGGCAGACGATTGGTACGATGTCCATTCAGTCTGGTGTATGGAATCTCTTTTAAAACACGGTCAATCAGATAATCACGCAGTTCGATCTCTTTTGCTGTTCTTTCCTGCATGGATGCAATTGCTCTTTTCGTAGCTACACCAAGACCTACGATGCCAGGAATATTTTCAGTACCGGCACGACGTTTTCTCTCCTGTGCTCCACCATGTACAAAGGAGCGAATCTTAACACCTTTACGGATATATAAGAAGCCAATTCCTTTTGGTCCGTTCAGCTTATGTCCGCTGGCACTGAGCATATCAATATGACACTCATCTACATTGATTGGCACCTGTCCAAATGCCTGAACTGCATCTGTATGGAATAAGATGCCATGTTCTTTTGCGATCTCACCGATTTCTTTAATTGGCTGAATAGTTCCGATCTCATTATTGGCAAACATAACAGAAATCAGAATTGTCGTAGGACGGATGGCTTTTTTCAGTTCATTCAGTTTGATCACACCATTCTCATCTACATCCACATAAGTCACTTCAAATCCCTGCTTCTCCAGCCATTCACAGGTATGAAGAATTGCATGATGTTCAATCTTTGATGTAATGATATGATTTCCCTTGCTCTTGTAAGCTTCTGCTGTAGCCTTCAGCGCCCAGTTATCTGACTCAGAACCGCCTGCGGTAAAGTAAATCTCTTCTCCCCTGGCACCAAGTGCATCTGCAATAATATCTCTTGCTTCATTCATGGCATTCTTGGAATGATTACCAAGATCATATATCGTAGATGCATTTCCGTAAAATTCTGTAAAATATGGAAGCATTGCATCTACAACTTCCGGAGCAGTCTTTGTTGTTGCCGCATTGTCCAGATAAATTATCTTCTTCATGATTTTTACCTCAATTCTCACATTTTATGGTAGCATTGCCATTTAGCTTCTGCGCTTTTTTACTTTCTGTCACTAACTGATCCAGCTTAATCTCATCCACAGCCTGTGTAATGCTGTCATTTACTCTCTGCCAGACATACTTTGTCACACAAAGCTCTGCTCCTTCACAGCCCTTGTCTTCCTGCAATCCAGGACATTCTACTGCGTTCAGATTGCCTTCCAGAGCTCGCAGGATGTCTCCCACAGAAATCTCTGCTGCATCCTTTGCCAGTCGGTATCCCCCCTGAGCTCCCCGCACACTTACGATCAGTCCTGCTTTTCGAAGCTTTCCCATAAGCTGTTCCAGATAACTCTCGGAAATTCCCTGACGCATGGCTATGCAGCTGATGGATACTGCCTCTGTCTCACAATGCATGGCCAGATCAATCAATGCGCGCAGCCCATATCTTCCTTTTGTGGATAGTTTCATGCTGCCACCTCTTTTGCTTCTTTTAATTCCCACTAAATTACTCGGGTTTTTTCATTCATGAATATAACACCTCTTTTCCGTTCTGTCAAGCATCTGTCGGGAATATACTGGTAGAAATCTTTTCTCGCAGGTAGATTTATGTTTGTGAAACATCCACTTTTTAAAGGAACCATTATTTTAACTCTTTCCGGCATTCTGAGCCGTTTTATGGGTTTCTTCTATAGGGTATTCCTTTCCAGGGCAATTGGTGCAGAAGGCATGGGACTTTATCAACTGGTTTTTCCTGTCTATATTCTTGCCAGCAGCATTACTGTTTCCGGTATCCAGACCGCCATTTCCAGGCTGGTGTCTGCACGCACCGCCTCGGTTTCCTCTGAGAGTGGCAAAACCATTCTCCTGACAGGCATTCTGATCTCAGCAGGTCTCTCCATTCCTGTCTCTGCTCTGCTTTTTTTCCTTGCTTCCCCCATTGCCATCTGGTATCTGAAAAGCCCTGCTGCCACTGACCTTCTTCGTCTGGTTGCTCTGGCCATTCCTTTTGGAGCTTTTCATGCCTGTGCAGATGGTTATTATCTTGGCATTCGCAATACTGTTGTTCCTGCTATACGACAGCTTCTGGAACAGGCCGTCCGTTTTCTTCTGCTCCTGCCGCTGTATTATGGGTTTTTCCCACACTCTGTTCCTCTTACTCCACTGATAGCTGTTCTGATCCTGGTTCTGGAAGAATGTGCGGCGGCTCTGTTTTCCTTTTTCACCTTGTTTTTTTCACTTTCCAGGCCAGGAAATACCCTGTTTCTGCAAAAAATACGCCTCTTTCTGCAATACCACCATACTGTTCTGTATTCTGACTCGGCAGAATTATTATCCGTTGCTCTTCCCCTTACCGGCAACCGGGTAGTCGTCTGCCTGCTCCAGAGTCTGGAGGCCAGCCTTCTTCCGGTTCGCCTGTGTTGCTATGGATACACTGCTGCGCAGGCTTTGCGTATCTATGGGATCCTGACCGGTATGTCACTTCCCATGATTCTCTTTCCTACTGCCGTTACTTCTGCCCTTTGTGCCATGCTTCTTCCTTCCGTTTCTGCTGCATGGGCTTCAGGATTCATAGTGACCGTACACCGACTGATTCAGAAAAGCATATTATCCTGCCTATCCATCGGTCTTGTATTCTCTCTTTCCTTTCTGCTTCTTGGCAAACCGGTTACCGTTCTTCTGTTTCAAAATGAACTGGCCGGCTGCTACGTACAGGCCTTTGCTTTTGTATGTCCTCTTCTCTACCTGAATCCGGTTCTTTTTTCCATTCTCAATGGACTGGGAAAAAGTTCTGCTGTTTTCTTCTACAGTCTGGGAAGTCTTGTCCTGCGTCTTGTATTTCTCTTTTTTGTGGTACCCTTTTGGGGCATTACCGGGTATTTTATGGGACTTTTTCTGAGCCAGCTTCTGTGCTGCTTCCTGTCTCTTCGTTCACTTGGAAAACAATGTCGGTTACGAGAAAAAAATACTCCCGTATGAGAACTCTTCTCATACAGGAGCAGTCTTTCCTTTCTGTTCTATTTTATCTTCTTTTTTCCCGGAATCCATCTTCCATTCTTATCAACATAATGGGTTCCAACCCAGGTCTTCTTCGCCATATATCCATTGCTTTTAAAATAATACCAATATGCTTTTTTCGTCTTCGGATCTCGAATACACATCCAGGTCTTTGCTGCATAATTTTCCCAGGTTATCTGATAACGCATTCCCTTTTTGCTCTTTACCCAGCCTGCTGCTGACTTCGGCGGAGTCGTCTGGCGACCATCCATTCCATAGTAATGTCCATATTTGTCATAATCATTCACCATTCGACCATTGCCCAGAAAATAATGGCCATTCTTTTGGGTATTTTTCATCATCTGGCCATTTTTGTTGAAGTAATAGCAGCCAAGGCTGCTTTCTCCGTTCTGGTCTCTGGTATACAGCACCTGCCAGCCAGTGAGCATATAGCCATTCTCGTCAAAGGCATACGTAAATTTTTTCCCTTTATATGTCAGATTCTTCAGAGCCGGGATCCGAACTTCTCCATTCTTCTGGCCTTTCAGATAACTGTTCTTCGTCACATAATAACGGTATCTGCCACCAGGTATCTTCTGAAATCCTGCGCTGGCCGTGATGCCAAATGCCAGCAGCATCACCGTCAGCAGTAAAAGTGTGATGGTTCTTTTTCTTCTTCCTGTCATTCTTTTTCCTCTTTTTCTACAGCCAGTTGTACAATTCTACATATTTCTGTGCAGATGCGTTCCATGAGAAATCTTCTCTCATGCCTCTTTCTGCGATCTGATCCCAGACCGCTCTTTGCTCTACATATACTGAATGTGCAAACCGGATGGTATCAAACATCTCATGGGCATTGTAGTTTGCAAAACTGAATCCGGTACCGGTGCCTTCATATTGGTTATATGGTTTTACTGTGTCTTTCAGACCACCGGTTTCTCTTACTATTGGTACTGTTCCATATCTAAGGCTCATCAGCTGACTCAGTCCACACGGTTCAAACAGGGACGGCATCAGAAATGCATCACAGGCTGCATAAATCTTATGGGAAATATCCTCAGAATAGTAGATATTAGCAGATACTTTTTCCGGATACTTCCATGCAAAATGCCGGAACATATTTTCATATCGTTCTTCTCCTGTTCCCAGTACTACAATCTGATAATCCTGCTGGCACATTTCATCCATCATATAATCGATCAGATCCATCCCCTTCTGATCAGTCAGTCTGGACACAATGCCGATCATAAATGCATCCTTTTTCTGCGGCAGTCCCAGTTCTTTTTGCAGTGCTTCTTTGTTTTTTGCCTTTCCATTGCAGAAGCCGTCTGCCGTATAGGTCTGATAGATTCGTCCGTCTGTTTCAGGATTCCACTCCTGATAATCCAGTCCATTTACGATTCCTCTCAGATCATTGGCTCTGGCACACATCAGTCCGTCCAGATTCTCTCCATAGAATGGTGTCTTAATCTCCTCTGCATAAGTCGGACTGACCGTTGTCAGTGCATCTGCATAGACCAGACCACCCTTCAGATAATTGGCATCTCCATAAAGCTCCATCTTATCCGGCGTAAAATAATAATCTGGAAGCCCGGTAATATTCTTAATGGACTGCATATCCCATACTCCCTGAAACTTCAGATTGTGTATCGTCATAATACATTTCATATTGGCATAAAACGCATTCTCATGGAACTTGCCCTTCAGAAATACCGGTACCAGACCTGTCTGCCAGTCATGGCAGTGAATAATATCTGGCTGGAATCCAATCACAGGCAATACAGAAAGTGCTGCCTTGGAAAAGAAAGCAAACTTCTCCACATCCTCATAAATATTCCCATATGGTTTGAATCCTGCAAAGTAATATTCATTATCAATAAAATAAAAATGTATTCCATCATAGATCGTCTCAAGCACACCTACATACTGGCTTCTCCAGCCAAGATCCATATAGAAATGGGTAATATAAGTCAACTGCTTCCGGTATTCTTCCTTCATGCACATATACTTTGGAAGAATCACTCTTACATCAAACTGATTTTTATCCAGATACTTGGGAAGGGATCCAACAACATCAGCTAGTCCCCCGGTCTTGATAAAAGGCACTCCTTCTGAAGCTACAAATAAAATCTTCTTCATTATGAACCTCCTGGCATTTTCTTCCAGTTCAGTATACCTCTTTTCTGCCAAAAGAGCAATCTTTTCAGAGTGCCATCCCACTTATCGGTTCTTATATTCCAGACGCACTTTATCTGCAATCAGTGCAATAAATTCTGAATTCGTTGGTTTTCCCTTTCCTCCATTTACCGTATATCCAAACAATTCATCAATGGTATCCATCTTTCCCCTGCTCCAGGCCACCTCGATGGCATGGCGAATGGCACGTTCCACACGACTTGGCGTCGTCTGATGCATTTTGGCAATTGTTGGATACAGAAGTTTGGTAATAGAATTCAACATCTCCATATCGTTGACCGACATCATGATAGAATCTCTCAGATACTGGTAGCCCTTAATATGTGCCGGCACACCGATTTCATGAATAATATTGGTCACATCCGTCTCCAGATTTCGTTCCATATATTCCCTTTTACTTTCATATGCCTTTACTCGTTTGGCCTCTGCAAAATTCTTTTCTCCGGTCTGTTTTACATGTTTGATCCGGTTTATAACCATATCATTATCAAATGGTTTTAATATGTAATAATCAGCCCCCAGTTCAAATGCATTTTCCGTGATCTTTTCCTGTCCGATTGCAGTAATCACGATGAATGCAGGTCTTTTTTTGATCTCAGCATCCTCATTTACTTTTTCCATCACGCTGAGTCCATCCATCTTCGGCATGACAATATCCAGAAGAACTACATCTGGCTCTTTCTGTTTGATGATGCTGACAATCTCTTCTCCATTTCCGGCTTTTCCCACCACTTCCAGTTCTTTATCACTCTTTACGATATTCTCCAATAATTGTACGATTCTTTCATTATCATCTGCAATTGCCACATTTAATTTTCCCAAAGATCTATCCTCCAAATATATCATTTTCTCGTCATGTTTTTATTATAGGCAGCCAGTTGCAAAGATAGCAAGAAATTTCCATCGTATTTATTCGACAAAATTCGACATCGGATAATAAAAGAAAAAGGTCATGCTACCACTACTGTAACAGCACGACCTCCAAATCTTACGCTTCTTTTAACATACCGGATACAGTTCACCTGTCTTCGTATCCATAATATATCCGGTAATTCCCACATCCTTTGGAATCAGTGGATGCTCTTTTAAAGTCTTTACCGTATCTTCTACAGATTCACGAATGGTATTAAATCCACAAAGCCATTTTTCAAAATCCACACCTGCATACTTCAGCATCTCCACACTCTCCATGTTAATGCCACGCTCCTTCAGATGCCCCAGGATCATCTCTGCATCTATATGCTGTACACCACAATCTGTATGGCCAATAACCATAACATCCTCTACTCCAAGTTCTACGATGGCTACCAGAAGACTTCTTACCACACTTCCAAACGGATGTGTAATCACTGCTCCTGCATTCTTGATAATTTTAGCATCTCCATCTTTGATTCCCAGGGCTGCCGGAAGCAGTTCTGTCAGACGCGTATCCATACAGGATAAAATTGCCAGCTTCTTTTCCGGATATTTTCCAGCCTGATAACACTCGTACTCTTTATTCTCTACAAATTTCTTATTGTACTCCAGAATGTCCTGTATCATGTTTGTTCCTCCCATACTTGTTGCTAACACCGGTTTACAGTATCTCAATCAGTCGATCCACATCTTCTTCTCTGGTTGCCCAGCTGGTTACAAAACGCATAACCGTATGCTCAGAATCATAATTCTCAAAGAAATCAAAATCTACCTGTTCCAACAATTCTTTTTTCTTTTTATTGTCCAGCAACACAAACTGCTGATTGGTCGGAGAATCCAGATACATGGTATATCCCTTTTCCATAAGCGCTTTTTTCAGCTTTTCCGCCATGCGGATGGCATGTGCTGAAATCTCCTGATACAGTCCGTCTGTGAACAGGGTATCAAACTGGATTCCGATCAGTCTTCCTTTCGCCAGCAGGGCTCCATGCTGTTTGATCGTGGTAAAAAACTTTGGTATCAGGCCTTTCTTCGGAATAACCACTGCTTCGCCACAAAAGGCTCCTACCTTTGTTCCTCCGATATAAAATATATCACAATTCTGTGCCAGAACCGGAAGGGTCACATCCGTTTCTCTCGCAGCCAGTGCATATCCCAGTCTTGCCCCATCTACATACAATGGAATTGCATACCTCTGACAGATTCCATGAATCGCTTTTAATTCTTCCGCTGTATACAGCGTTCCATACTCCGTTGGATGTGTAAGATAGACCATTCCAGGCTGTACCATATGTTCATGATTCTCATCAGCATAGAACCATTTTAAATAATTTTCAACTGATTCTGCACTAATTTTCCCATCTTTCTGAGGCAATGTCAATACTTTATGGCCAGTGTATTCAATGGCTCCCGCCTCGTGTACATTTACATGTCCTGTCTCCGCAGCCAGTACTCCGTCATACATATGTAGCAGCGCTGCGATCACAGTTGCATTAGTCTGCGTACCACCCACCAGGAAGTGAACTTCTCCGTCCGGGCACTGGCACGCTTCCAGAATTTTTTTCTTTGCGGACACACAATACGGATCATTTCCATACCCCGCAGTCTGCTCCAGATTTGTCTCTACCAAACGCTCCAGGATCCTTGGATGAACCCCTTCCATGTAGTCACAGTTAAACTTCATTTTTTTCATTTACCTGAATCTCCTTCTATCACTTTTCGTCCAAGGCGGATATCCTCCAGATATTCTGCCAGTTCTTCATCCAGATTATGGAACAGCTTCTGTCCGCCCTTTCCTGATTTCTCCAGATATTGTTCTTTTATTTCTTCACGTACCTGCTGCATTTCCTCCCACAGACCTTTTGCAGACATACGATCTGCGCCGGCTCCCCAGATAATCTTCTGCTCCAGGGCATCGGATGTAGCAACGGTAACATGATATTTTTTTCCAATCTCATGTACAGTTTTCTCAATGTACTGATCCGCAGTCTCTGCTTCTTTTGTATACACCACATAAATATTGTGATATTTTTCCACCGATCCCAGCCCACCTTCTACTTTATAGGCATCGTATACCAGAATCAGTGTATTCTTCCTGTATCCCTGATAATTACAGAGAAGATCCATCAGCTTATCTCTGGCACTGTCAATATTCAGATTTGCCAGTTCTTTTAACTGGGGAATCGCAAAAATGATATTATATCCATCTACCAGCAGATACTCTTTTTCTGGATCCTTTTGTGATATCGTTACTGTAGACGCTGAAACAGTCCTTGCCCCGTTCTCTGCCGTCTTTTTCCTTCTCCATCCGATTCTTTCTCCGCTTCCGCCGCCATAGGTTCGATTGAATATTTCTTCCAGTTCACTGTCATCTCCCCATCCTCTGGAAGCCGCATATATCGCTGATGTGGCACGTGCAGGAAGTTCTTCTTCCTCTGCACTTTCCTTTTTCTGACAAAGACTTCCTTCCATGTGCATATAATCATATACCTGATCCCATGGCACAAGAAAGCCTGCTCCATGAGCACAAAATATAGAGCCTGTCGGATTCTCCAGATCCGCTTCTGCATCGTAGCCTATCTGATTGATCACCTCTTCCTGGTTATGACATACTTCATATCCTTTCAGCGTACAGAACAGATGTCCTCTTCCTCTGCTATAGGCTGTCACCTCTTTATGATAATCTCTCATGCAGGCCACCGGAGCACTTCCGTTTAATACTGCCATCTCCCCATCCAGTTCCGGTGATTGGAAAACTCCGTTCATTTTATTGAGATCCGTCATGGCCCGTCCCACATTCTCCATCGGTATTTCCAGCCGAAACTGATATACTGGCTCCAGCAACAGGCTGTCTGCCATCTTCAGCCCCTGACGGATAGCTCGGTAAGTTGCCTGCCTGAAGTCCCCACCTTCGGTATGCTTCAGATGTGCCTTTCCGGCTATCAGTGTTATCCTCATGTCCGTAATCTCAGACCCGGTCAGCACTCCCGGATGCTTCCGTTCCTCCAAATGTGTCATGATCAGCCGCTGCCAGTTCTTATCCAGCAGATCCTCACTGCAATCTGTATCGAACTGCAGACCACTTCCTCTTTCCAATGGTTCCAACAACAAATGTACTTCAGCATAATGACGAAGTGGTTCAAAATGCCCTACTCCTTCTACCGGTGCTGCAATCGTCTCTTTATAGGTAATACTTCCTGCTCCAAATTCTACCTCCATCTGAAATCGCTCATAAATCAGATTTTTCAGCACTTCGATCTGAACCTCTCCCATGACTTTTGCAGAAATCTCCTGCGTCCGCTCATCCCACACCATATGCAGCTGCGGCTCTTCTTCTTCAAGCTGACACAACTTTAAAAATGTGCCATGAACATCGCTGCCTTCCGGAAGCAAAATCTGATAGGACAATACCGGCTCCAGCACAGGCGCCTCTGCTTCGGTCTCAAATCCGTATCCCATACCAGCCAGACTTTTCTGCAACCCAGTCACTGCACAGACTTCACCAGCCTGTACTTCGTCTGTCATCTGACAGGCAGCTCCAGAATACAGCCGAATCTGATCCAATTTTTCTTTTTCCTCAAGACTGCTGCTCTCCAGAATCTGTTTTACCCGTAATCTTCCCCCGGTGATCTTCATATGTGTCAGCCGGTTTCCCTGGGCATCTCTGGATATTTTAAAAACTCTTGCTCCAAACTGCTGTGGATACATCGGCAATTCTGCCATATTATGTATCCCGTCTAAAAATTTCTCCACTCCAAGAAGCTTCAGGGCTGAACCAAAATAACATGGAAAAACTTCCCGCTTCCTGATCGCCCTTTTTACAATTTCCTGTCGGATCTCCTGCCGCTCAAGATACTCCAGCATCAGTTCTTCACTGCACATGGCGAGTTCTTCCTCTATCTCCTCTTTTCGTTTCACGGCATCGGAAAAATCAATACATCCGCTGTCCAGATATTTCTGCAATTCCTTCAAAATCTTTGTTCGATCCATACCTGGCATATCCATCTTATTTATAAATAAAAATACAGGAATCTGATACCGACGAAGAAGCTTCCACAATGTCATATCATGCCCCTGCACCCCATCTGGTGCGCTGATCACCAGGATTGCATAATCTAATATCTGAAGCGTCCTCTCCATCTCTGCCGAGAAGTCCACATGTCCTGGCGTATCCAGCAATGTATATTGACGTCCCTTCCAGTTCATTCTTGCCTGCTTGGAGAAAATCGTAATTCCACGTGAACGCTCCATCTCAAAAGTATCGAGAAACGCATTTTTATGATCTACTCTTCCTGGTTTTTTTATTGTTCCACTATGATAAAGCATACTTTCTGCCATAGTGGTTTTTCCTGCATCCACATGGGCCAATATGCCTAAAATCAAATGTTCTGTTTTTTCTGCCATACTTTTTTCCATCCTTTTCCCCATTGTACACGATCCTATTTATTCCGTCAAACAGGTATGTAAGAGAAAAACAGCAGTCAGATTCTGTTCTGACTGCTGTTTTGTCTTTATGCATGATTGAAATTGCTGCCAGTCCTTCCGATAAAGGAAAGAAGATACAAACCACAGATTCCCACAATGACATAAATGATTCTGCTTATCCAGGACATGTCACCAAAAATCCAGGAAACAAGGTTAAATTTAAATAATCCGATCAGTCCCCAGTTCAATGCTCCGATCATGGAAATGATCAGTGCTGTATAGTCCAATCCACGATTTTCCATTTTGCTACCTCCTTTTTTATAAGTATTCCAGAAAGTGAGCAAAATATACCTGTTACTGTGCGAGCTGATAAAAATCAGCTACTCGATTGGATGAATCAAACAGATTATTATACTGAATCATCTGATACTCCCTGATCTTATCACTATATTCTGAGATTTCATCCAATCCATGAAGCACTCCGTCTTTTCCCTGATATGCATTAGCTGTAATCACAGGCACCTGTTCATAAAGATCCAGCAGATACTTCTGATAACCGGTCATTTTTCCACCGATTACTTTCATAAGATAAGCAGACAGATAATTGGCACTCATATCGATTTCTTCTTCCTGAATATCATAGTTGGCCCAGATAAGATAAGGTACTGTATATCTGTTTTTGGTATCCTCCAATGTAAAATCCTCTGCTTTCTTTCCAATCAGTTTCTCATAAAAAGATGTTGACAAAGATGGCTGATGATCTCCAAACATAATGATTACAGTAGGTTCTTCTACGTTTTTGAAATAGGATACCAGATTTTCAAATGCCAAATCTGTTGTTCGAATCAGATTAATATACTGTTCTGCTGCTTCATCCTTTTGTTCCGCACTGGTGATCTGAATCGGTGTATCAATCAATCCCTGAGAGGCCGAATAGCCACCATGATTCTGAATTGTCACCGTAAAGACATAAAAAGGATCCCGGGTCTGTTTTCTGGCTGACTCATATTCCGAAATCAACAAATCAAAATCTGTTTGATCCGATGCAAAGTTCCGAATGTATGCTATCTGATCAATGTCAGCAGCTCCAATAAATTTCTGAAACCCAAGCAGTGGATATATCTTATCCCGGCTCCATGAGCTCTTTGTTGCAAGATGAATGGCTTCATTTCCTGTATAGCCGTCTGCCACCAGATTATGTGTAAGCGATGGAAATGTATCTTTTATATAACTGTTATATGGAATTGCCCGATATGGCAAAAAAGCCATTGAACAGCCCGTAAGAAATTCAAATTCGGTATTGGCAGTATTTCCTGCAAATACGGACACATACAGATTTCCTTTTACTGTATCTTCCGAAAGATTATGTACAAATGGCATATAGTCTTCTGTAGTTTCCAGTTTTCCATCTATATTCAGATCAGAATACGCCTCATTCATAATCGCAATGATGTTCGGTCTCACTTCTGCATTCTGCCCCGACACGGAATCTGATGTATAGGATGCTGTTATCTGTTCCACTTTCGAAACTGAATAATTGTCGGGTTCTTCTACTACGTAGTAAGTATAACTTAAAAAGAAAGATAACAGTGAGCCATTCGTTGCATAGTTTCTGGATGGTTCCCAGACACTCACTGTGATTCCATGTTTTTTCATCAGATCACCATGAAGCATCTGTGTGTAAAATATTCCATATGGAATACAAAAACCCAAAAGAGCACAAATTCTTTTTTTCCAATTTAGCCCTTTATAACTTTTCAAACTTAATGTGACACTAATGAAAGCAACTGTATAAACCAATGCCCACAAAGCTGATCGATTCAGCTCATAAGTATAGTGCTTTGCTACGTCCATTGCTGTTCCTAATGAAGCTATATCTGCCACCATAACAGGAATTCCACGAAACTGCCATACAAAATAATTCGCCAATCCTGCAATAGAAGCCAGCAAGGTCAATAAAGCTGCTGTATATTTCGTACGATTGCAGATCAGATAAAGCCCCCACCAGATCAAACCATATAACAAATAGTTTGCTAATCCTTTGAACTTAAATGACAAACGTATAAATTTTCCAATTCCATATCCTGAATACCGCTGTACAATAAAAAATGCCATTGGTACGGAGAGGATAAAAAGAATTCTGGCCAGTAATTTATTCACATCCAGTTCTTTTTTTTCTTTTCCGGGTAAATTTATGCAAAATTTATCCAACGGAAGACCTACCAGAATTGCAGTTGCTCCAAGTACCATAAACATCAGAATCATGCTGTTATATGCCATATGCATCATACCGAATTTCAGCTTTATATGCCCCTCTGCCTCTGCTCCATTCACTGTCAGAGCGTTAAAAAGATCTCCATTTTTGCCAATTTCATAAAGATATACACCTTTTTCACTTTTCACATTCTGACTTCGAATTACCAGATTGTAAACTTCATCTTTCACCAATTCCACAGGTATTGCAAAAGTGGTTGTGACAGATGTCTTGGATTGTTTCAGTTTTCTTACCTCTTTTTGTGCTGTGGCCAGCACCATTCCATCTTTATTCTGTATTTCTACTACAATAGTTCCAGAACCATTTTTCTGTTCCCAGGCCTTGAAATCGAGCATTACTTTTGTGATTTCTTTTTCTTTCGCCACAAACTCCTGACAGATCTCCTGTGTTCCATTTAGGCTGATTTCTTTTTCACTCTGGCCACTATAAGCACTTCCGTACTCTTTTTCTTCATAAAATGCATTTCTGTTTACAATCAGCATGATCCCCATTACCAATAACAGACAGAATAAACATTTCTTTTTTAACTGATATATGAAAATCCCTTCTTTCTACTTTCTTTTGAACTCCACCTATCAGCATATCTTTTGTTTTTGATAGAAATATGATATTTCTATTGTTTCATTTTTCCGATTTTAATACTGCTTTGTACTTTTTCCAGCCATTCAAGACACTTTTTTCCATACTCTGGCCGATCGAGATGAAGTTCATGTTCATTTCCGTCTAAGTCCTCCAAAACAAGGCTATACTCATCTACCGGAAATTCTCCAAACTCTCCTCCCGCAACACGCATATAGGCACGCCTGATATCCGAATACGCAATATAGGATGTCTGAAAAAAATATCTGTGAATCAACCACTCTTCTCCCAAGATCACTTCCCCTATCCTTTTGCCTTTTTTACATTGCTCCTTTATCACTCTTCGTTCCAGTGCTTCACCATATAATGCCTTCATTATTTTCCTCTATACGCTAAGAGAACCAGCTGTCATGACAAGCTGGTTCTCACTCTCTTTTGTATCTTTATTATCTTTTGTAAAAGTTGTAATCTTTTGTACCTTCAAAACCGCATACGGTAAATACTTTTTTCATCCGTGTTTCCCAGACTATTTAGGTCAAGCCTTCGACCTATTAGTGACAGTCAGCTCCATACATTACTGCACTTCCACCTCTGCCCTATCTACCTCGTCGTCTTCAAGGGGTCTTATTGCTTTCGCATGGGATATCTCATCTTGAGGGGGGCTTCACGCTTAGATGCCTTCAGCGTTTATCCCTTCCCGACTTGGCTACCCGGCCATGCACCTGGCGGTGCAACCGGTACACCAGAGGTCAGTCCATCCCGGTCCTCTCGTACTAAGGACAGCTCCTCTCAAATATCCTACGCCCACGCCGGATAGGGACCGAACTGTCTCACGACGTTCTGAACCCAGCTCGCGTACCGCTTTAATGGGCGAACAGCCCAACCCTTGGGACCTACTACAGCCCCAGGATGCGATGAGCCGACATCGAGGTGCCAAACCACTCCGTCGATGTGAACTCTTGGGAGTGATAAGCCTGTTATCCCCAGGGTAGCTTTTATCCGTTGAGCGATGGCATTCCCACTTAATACCACCGGATCACTAAGTCCTACTTTCGTACCTGCTCCACCCGTCGGTGTCGCAGTCAAGCTCCCTTCTGCCTTTGCACTCTTCGAATGGTTTCCAACCATTCTGAGGGAACCTTTGAGCGCCTCCGATACCCTTTCGGAGGCGACCGCCCCAGTCAAACTCCCCGCCTGGCATTGTCCCACCGCCGGGTCACGGCGGCTGGTTAGAAACCCAATACTGCAAGGGTGGTATCCCAACATTGGCTCCGCGGCTACTGGCGTAACCGTTTCTCTGCCTCCCACCTATCCTGTACATGCAATACCGGATCCCAGTACCAAACTGGAGTAAAGCTCCATGGGGTCTTTCCGTCCTGGCGCAGGTAACCAGCATCTTCACTGGTACTTCAATTTCACCGGATGCATTGTCGAGACAGTGCTCAAATCATTACGCCTTTCGTGCGGGTCGGAACTTACCCGACAAGGAATTTCGCTACCTTAGGACCGTTATAGTTACGGCCGCCGTTTACTGGGGCTTAAATTCAAAGCTTCGCTTTCGCTAACCTCTCCTCTTAACCTTCCAGCACCGGGCAGGCGTCAGCCCATATACCTCACCTTACGGTTTTGCATAGACCTGTGTTTTTGCTAAACAGTTGCTTGAGCCTATTCTCTGCGGCCCTCTTACGAGGGCACCCTTTCTCCCGAAGTTACAGGGTCATTTTGCCGAGTTCCTTAACAATGCTTCTTCCGCCGGCCTTAGGATTCTCTCCTCATCCACCTGTGTCGGTTTACGGTACGGGTACAGTAAGAACAATAGCAGCTTTTCTTGACGCATGGCTCACACTCTTCCCTACTCTTTTTCGGTCCGCATCACGTCTTCGGATTGATGTACGGATTTTCCTATACATCTCCTACCCCGCTTGCACGCGGCTTTCCATTCCGCGCCTGTGCTCTCCACACGTGTCCCTACAGTTCTGTCTTACTGCAGTACAGGAATTTCTACCTGTTGTCCATCGGATACGCTTTTCAGCCTCTCCTTAGGCCCCGACTTACCCGGAGCAGATCAGCTTTACTCCGGAAACCTTGGATATTCGGCCACAGGGATTCCCACCCTGTTCTCGCTACTCATTCCAGCATTCTCTCTTCCTGTCCCTCCACCGCTCCTTTCGGTACGGCTTCGCCGGTCAGGAATGCTCCTCTACCAATCACTAACGTGATTCCTGAGCTTCGGTGTCGTGTTTCAGCCCCGGACATTTTCGGCGCAGGAACTCTCGACCAGTGAGCTATTACGCACTCTTTGAATGTATGGCTGCTTCTGAGCCAACATCCTGGTTGTCTTTGAATTCCCACATCCTTTTCCACTTAACACGCACTTTGGGACCTTAGCTGCAGGTCTGGGCTCTTTCCCTTTTGACTGCCCAACTTATCTCGTGCAGTCTGACTCCCGCGCATCATCTGTATGGCATTCGGAGTTTGATATTCTTCGGTAAGCTTTGACGCCCCCTAGGAAATTCAGTGCTCTACCTCCATCAGATTAACACGAGGCTAGCCCTAAAGCTATTTCGAGGAGAACCAGCTATCTCCGGGTTCGATTGGAATTTCTCCCCTATCCACACCTCATCGCCACCCTTTTCAACGGATGTGCGTTCGGACCTCCACTACCTCTTACGGCAGCTTCATCCTGGACATGGATAGATCACCCGGTTTCGGGTCTGCTCCGACTGACTATGGCGCCCTCTTAAGACTTGGTTTCCCTCCGGCTCCGGACCTTTAGTCCTTAACCTTGCCAGCCAGCGCAACTCGCTGGACCGTTCTACAAAAAGTACGCGGTCGCACATATAGAGTGCTCCCACAGTTTGTAAACACAGGGTTTCAGGTTCTCTTTCACTCCCCTCCCGGGGTCCTTTTCACCTTTCCTTCACAGTACTATGCGCTATCGGTCACTGAGTAGTATTTAGCCTTGGGGGGTGGTCCCCCCGACTTCCCACAAGGTTCCACGTGTCTCGTGGTACTCCGGATACTGCTGTCTCAGTTTCGATTTCAGGTACGGGGCTTTCACCCTCTCCGGCCGGCTTTCCCAAAACCGTTCCCTTATCG
>NZ_JAOQKE010000012.1:0-89171 GCF_025567005.1 Muricoprocola aceti | reverse complement strand
TGGTTGAACCGCCGTGTACCGAACGGTACGCACGGTGGTGTGAGAGGTCGGGGATTTAATTAAAATCCCCTCCTACTCGATTACGTAACCTGGTGGTTACATACAATCACCAGAAACAGCGTCAGCTGCCTCTGGTGATGAGAAAGAGAGTATATTATAACTATCTGTGAAATAGATGTTTGATAAAGGAAAGAAGACTGAATCGATCTGAATTCATATAATCATTTACAAAATTGTCACAGTACATATAACGCTCTGTGCGAATCCATTCTGGCATGGAAAGTGTGTTCATGGAATTAGTATAAGTAGTGAATCTCATAATTCTCGCCTCCTTGTATTGTTTATCAGGAATGTTTGTATTTCCTTGATGTAATTATATTTTAGCACAAAAAATAAAAAATCATATGGCTTATAACTCTAAAAATGCAGCCTATATTATGTGCTGAAAGCACAAAAAACGAGACACGATAAACAAATTATGATAGAATAAAAAAGAGAAGTATACAGGCGTTACCGAAACGGGAAAAGGAGTGAACAACATGAGCTTTACCATTGAGGATATGATGCTGACATCAGAGAAACAATATGATATGAAGTTCCTGGCAGGAAGAAATGGCTGGTCTAATTCGATCAGTTGGGTGCACTTACTGGAGGATACCACGATTATACAGAACTTTTGGGGAAAGGAGCTGGCAGTAACCACAGGACTTGGTTTCCCGGAGCTTATCGACTGGATGCATCTGGCAAAGGAGTTGGTGCATCACCATTCTGCCGGCCTGATAGTGAATGTAGGACAATATATTTTGGAAATTCCGGATGAACTGAAGCAGTATTGTGACGAAAATGATCTGCCGCTTCTGACGGTTCCCTGGGAAGTGCATTTGTCAGATATGATCAAAGATTTCAGCATCCGGGTGTTTTTGCAGGACAGTGCAGACGAACAGATTGTATCAGCGTTGATTTCAGCGATCGAGGCACCGGATAATCAGGATGCATACCGAAAAGAATTGCTGCCTTACTTTGATGTGGATGGCAGCTTTCAGGTGATGCTTTTTACCTGCGAAGGACTGGATGCGATGGACACAGTGGAACGTAAGAAACTGTCCTATCGGATTCAGGTATATCTGGAGGAAATTACTCATAACGCCAGTTTTTTCTATTATAATTCAGATTTTGTGCTGGTGGCGAATGCAGTTCCAGAAGCCTTTATGCAAAGATTGGCTGAAGGAACGGTGCGCAGAGCGGAAAAACGAATGCCGGGATTGTCACTTTATGTGGGGATTGGCAGTCTGCGCATGGATATTTCACAGATGTCAGTCAGCTATTATCGGGCCAGAGCAGCAGCCAGAATCGCTATGAAAGAGAAGTGCTCTGTAGTGCAATTTGATGAGTGTGGTCTGAATCGTCTGCTGTATATGACTTCAGATCCGGATATTTTAAGGGAAATGGAAGAGGAGACACTGGCAGTGCTGGAAGCATATGATGAAAAACATCATGCCAGTTATGTGGAAACGCTGGAATGCTATCTCAGGCATAATGGGAGCATTCAGGCGGTGGCAGAAGAGATGTATACCCATCGCAATACGGTGTTATACCGTATCGGAAATATCAAAAAACTACTGAATACCAGTCTGGAGACACCGGAAGAGAGGCTGCCCTATCAGATTGCATTTTATATACGAAAGATGTAGGAATAGAACTTGCGGTGACAGAAAAACTCTTTTATAATGAAGCATGTAGCGACAGACAGGAAGGGAAGAGAAGAAAACTTCCTGCCTGTTCATTCGGCAAAGGAGAGACAGATATGGAGATCAGAGAAGAAGTCAGAAAAGTGAAAGCGGCAGCACCTCAGATGGCTGCATTATCGGAAACTCAGAGAAATCAGGCGCTACAGGCAGTATCTGATGCATTAGCTGCCAGAAAAGAAGAGATTTTTGCGGCAAATGAGGAAGACAGAAGGCAGGCAGAAAAAGAAGGAATCGCGGCTCCGGTATTGAAACGCCTGAAGTTTGATGAGGGAAAGCTTCATGATGTGACAGAAGGTATTCGTGACCTGATCGGATTAAAGGATCCACTGCGTCAGACGCAGCTGGCCAGGGAATTGGATGAGGGACTGACTCTTTATCGTGTTACCTGCCCAATTGGCGTGATTGGAGTTATTTTTGAAGCCAGACCGGATGCACTGGTGCAGATTTCTGCTTTGTGTATCAAGAGTGGAAACTGCGTGATTTTGAAAGGCGGCAGTGAAGCGCTCAGAACCAATAAGATTTTATTTCAGATTATACAGAAAGCTGCACTGGAGGCTGGACTGCCAGAGCATAGTATGTTGCTTCTGGAAGCCAGATCGGAGATCAGTGAACTGCTGGACTGCTATGGATATGTAGATTTGTTGATTCCAAGGGGCTCAAATCAGTTTGTACAGTATATTATGAATCATACCAGAATTCCTGTTATGGGACATGCAGATGGAATCTGCCACATTTATGTGGATAAAGAGGCAGATCTGAAAAAAGCAATACCAGTGATTCTCGATGCCAAGACGCAGTATGTGTCTGCCTGCAATGCGGTAGAGACACTGCTGATTCACAGGGCGATAGCGGAAAAATTCCTGCCGGAACTGGCAAAGGAATTGAAAGCACATGGGGTAGAATTGAAAGGTACCAGAGAAGTGCAGGAGCTGACAGGATGCGTAGAGGCAACGGAAGAGGATAATCGGAAAGAATATCTGGATTATATTGTATCGGCCAAAATAGTAGATTCTATTCAAGAGGCGATTGATCATATTAATACTTATGGATCACATCACACAGATTGTATCCTGACAGAAGACAGCGGGGCAGCAGAAGAATTCATGATGCTGGTGGATTCAGCGGGTGTTTATCAGAACTGTTCTACTCGATTTGCAGATGGTTACCGTTACGGATTTGGAGCAGAGGTGGGAATCAGTACGGGAAAACTGCATGCCAGAGGACCGGTGGGCCTGGAAGGCCTGGTCAGCTACAAGTATAAATTATTTGGAAATGGACATGTGGTAGGAGACTATGCCAGCGGAAAAAGAACGTTTCATTTTAAAGATCTATAGAATCCTGAGTAACAGGAACAGTAAAGGAGTATGAAGATAACATGGGAGAACAGTTAACGGAAAGCGATGTGAAAAAGATTCAGGAAGAGATCGAATATCGCAAACTGGTTGTGCGAAAAGAAGCACTGGAAGCAGTGAAAGAGGCCAGAGCGCAGGGAGACCTCAGTGAGAATTTTGAATATCATGCCGCTAAAAAGGATAAGAATATTAATGAGAGTCGTATTCGTTATCTGGAGAGAATGCTGAAAAATGCAAGAATCGTGTCAGATCAGTCACGTTCTGATGAAGTGGGATTAAATAATACAGTAGAAGTATATTTTGAAGATGAAGACGAGACAGAAACTTATAAGCTGGTGACCTCTATTCGAGGAAATTCCATGAAAGGAATGATCAGTATTGAATCTCCTCTTGGAAAAGCGATCCGTGGACATAAAGTGGGAGATCGGGTACTGGTAAAGATCAATGAAAATGCAGGATATTATGTAGAGATCAAAGCAATCAGTAAAGAGAATGATGACAGTCAGGATGAGATCCGTCGATTCTGAAAAACAGTAAATATGACGAAAAGGTATGCCTGAAATCCTTACAAAAAAATATGAAAAACACCTTTCTTTTTTGTTAAAATTGGTGTATGATAGTAAAAGATATACTATGTATTGGGGTGAACGGTATGATTTCTAATCAAATATTGCAAAATACGGTAGAAGGTTTGAAACAGATCAGCAGAGTGGAATTGGGAATTGTTGACACAGAGGGAAATGTACTGGCAGCTACATTCCCGGAGGCAGGAGATTTTTCAGAGCCTGCAAGAATTTTTGCAAATTCGCCTGCAGACAGTCAGGAAGTGCAGGGGTACCAGTTTTTTAAGGTATATGATGAGACTCAGCTGGAATATATCCTTCTCGCAAGTGGAAGTACAGATGACACTTATATGATCGGCAAGATGGCAGCATTTCAGATACAGGGGTTGCTGGTTGCTTATAAAGAAAGATTTGATAAGGATAACTTTATCAAGAATCTGTTATTGGATAACCTGCTGCTGATTGATATCTATAACAGAGCAAAAAAGCTCCATATTAATACAGATTCCAGAAGAGTGGTATTTATATTGGAGACAAATCATGAAAAAGATACAGTATCCATGGAGAGTATTCGGACGAACCTGGGAAATCGTTCTGGCGATTTTATCACAGCGGTAGATGAGAAGAGCATTATTGTGGTAAAGGAACTGGAAGAGTCTGATGGTAATGAAGAACTGGAGCAGACTGCTCGCATGATTATCGGCAGTCTGGAACCGGAGTTAAGAGAGATCGCACATGTGGCCTATGGTACGGTGGTGAACGAGATTAAGGAAGTCTCCAGATCTTATAAAGAGGCACGCATGGCACTGGATGTGGGAAAAATCTTTTTTGATGAGAGAAATGTGATTGCCTATAGTTCATTGGGAATTGGACGTCTGATCTATCAGCTGCCGATACCACTTTGCAAAATGTTTATCAAAGAAATCTTTGGTGGAAAATCGACAGATGATTTTGATGAAGAGACATTGACAACGATTAATAAATTCTTCGAGAACAGTCTGAATGTATCTGAGACATCCAGACAGTTGTATATTCATAGAAATACACTGGTATACCGCCTGGATAAACTTCAGAAGAGTACAGGACTGGACCTGAGAGTATTCGAGGATGCAATCACATTTAAGATTGCACTGATGGTTGTAAAATATATGAAGTATATGGAGACCACAGATTTTTAGGTAAAAAGAAAAGAAACGGGGGTTTGAGTATGGGAGCATACCAGACCCTCTTGTTTTTTATAGAAGGGAGCATATATGGAACAGAAAAATGAAAATGAAAAGTTTTTGAAGGGACTTTTCTGTGGAGTCTTTCTGGTACTGATCTGTATGGCGGGATGTTTGCTGCATCTGCAGTGGAAGATGACCAGACGTGCAGCAGTCAGCACAGGCTCAGAGAAGACAGAGACTTTGGATATGAATCTGAGTCAGGTAAAGAAAAAGACAGGAGAGATCGAAGAACTGATCAATGCCTATTATCTGGATGAAATAGATGGACAGAAAGTGGAGGATACGATGTATACCGGAATGGTGGCCGGTCTGGAGGATCCCTATTCTGTTTATTATTCAAAGGAAGAACTGGAGAGTATGGAGGAATCCATATCAGGAGCTTATTCTGGCATAGGAGCTACCCTTACCCAGGATCCGGATACCGGAGAACTGTCAGTCGTATCCTGCTTTGACGGAACACCGGCTCAGGAAGCAGGGCTGCAGCCAGGCGATGTGATCACCGGTTGGAATGGAAAGTCCGTAGAAGGAATAGAACTTTCGGAACTGGTATCGAAGATTAAGACGGATCCGGAGGAGCAACTGACTCTGGAAATAGAGCGGGATGGTGAGACTCTGGAAGTGGAACTGACCAGGCGGGAAGTACAGATCCCGACAGTGGAATATGAGATGCTGGATAACCAGATTGGTTATATCAGGCTGGTGGAATTTGATGAAGTGACGGCAGACCAGTTTAAGGAGGCCCTTGAGGATCTGGAGAACCAGAATATGGAAAAGCTGATCATTGATGTGCGGAACAATCCAGGCGGCGTGCTGCAGGTAGTGTGTGATATGCTGGATCAGCTTCTGCCGGAAGGTCTGATTGTTTATACGGAAGATAAGAACGGGAATCGGAAAGAGTATACGTCAGACGAAGAACATCAATTTACCAAACCGCTGGCGGTATTGGCAAATGAGAACAGTGCCAGTGCTTCAGAGATCTTTGCCGGAGCAATTCAGGATTATGGAATTGGAACCATTGTGGGAACTACAACTTTTGGAAAGGGAATTGTACAGAGAACCTTTTATCTGTCTGATGGTACGGGAGTGAAACTGACAGTGGCGAAATATTACACACCAAAAGGGCATGATATACACAAAAAAGGTATCACACCGGACGTGGAGATAGAATTAGATGAGGAGCTGAAAAATCAGTCCAGCATCAGTCATGAAGAAGATAATCAGCTTCAAAAGGCGATTGAGGTTCTTCAGGAAGAGAAGTAGCAGAGAAAAGAAATCTCTGACAAAAATCTGTTTCAGCCATGGCGATAAGAGCAAGTGCCCGTGCAAGTTCCTGGTCTGTAAAAGTATGGTCCATAATATACCTCCTGTAATGATGTTTGCTTCTAATTTCATTTTAGACACTCAGTGTCTAAAAGTAAAGGAGAGATCAAAGAATAATAGAAATCAATTGGGATGGATTAATCGAAATAGTAAATAGATTTAATGATTAAGTATCATTATGAGACAGCGGGTTTTTGGTTGACAAACAAAAATGCCGCTGTTATGATTTTTTCAGAGCAAAGGCGTTCGACCACAGGTGTAGAATGCCTTTTTTCATATAAAAAAGGATATAGAACATTGGAGGAGTGATTATTTATGAAGTATACCAGAGAAGATATTGTTCGCATGGTAGAAGAAGAAGACGTGGAATTTATCCGACTGCAGTTTACGGATATTTTCGGAACCCTGAAAAATATTGCCATTACGGCAAGTCAGCTGGAGAAAGCACTGGATAATCAGTGTATGTTTGATGGATCTTCGATTGAAGGGTTTGTAAGGATCGAAGAATCTGATATGTATCTGCATCCGGATCTGGGTACGTTTACCATTTTTCCATGGCGACCACAGCAGGGAAAGGTGGCCAGACTGATCTGTGATGTTTATCGACCGGATGGTATGCCATTTGAGGGAGATCCTCGCTATGTGCTGAAGAAAGTGATCAAAGAAGCAGCAGATATGGGATATCAGTTTGATGTAGGACCGGAATGTGAATTTTTCCTGTATCATCTGGATGATAATGGTCAGCCAACGACCATCACTCATGAGAAGGCAGGCTATTTTGACCTAGGTCCGGTGGACCTTGGGGAAAATGCCAGACGAGATATGGTGATGACACTGGAGGATGTGGGAATTGGAATTGAGGCATCCCATCATGAAGTGGCACCTGCTCAGCATGAAATCGACCTGAAGTATGGAGATGCATTGACGATAGCAGATAGTCTGATGACCTTTAAACTGGCGGTAAAGACTATCGCCAAGCGCCACGGTCTGCATGCATCCTTTATGCCGAAACCGAAGCAGAATATCAATGGATCTGGTATGCACATTAATATGTCTTTATCCAAAGATGGAGTGAATATCTTTGCGGATTCGGAAGACGAGAAAGAATTAAGCCAGGAAGCCTATTATTTCATGGGTGGACTGCTGAAATATATGAAGGGAATAGCGGCAATTACCAACCCGCTGATCAATTCTTATAAACGTCTGGTTCCAGGATATGAAGCACCGGTTTATATTGCCTGGTCCGCTCAGAACCGTACTCCTCTGATCCGTATTCCAGTGACAAGGGGGGAAGGACAACGCGTAGAACTGAGAAGTCCTGATCCGGCCAGCAATCCATATCTGGTGCTGGCAGTCTGCCTGGCAGCAGGACTGGATGGCATTAAGAATAAGATTGAGCCACCAGCCTGTGTAAATAGTAATATCTATGAACTGACAGAAGAAGAGAAGAAAAAAATCGGTCTGGAACGTCTGCCTGAGAATTTGAGTGAGGCAGTAGAAGAACTGGAAAAGAGTGAATTTATCTGCCAGATTCTTGGAGAACATATTGTAAAGAATTTCTGCAAGGCCAAAAAAGCAGAATGGGAAGAATATACGAATCAGGTAACCCAGTGGGAACTGGATCAGTATCTTTACAGAATCTGACAGCCCTGTTTTGGAAACTCAAGTCGAGCTGAAGTGAGACATGACTTTACAATAACAGGAGGTGCGTAAAAATGGCCAGTATCATTGTGGCTTTCCCAAAAGCGGAAGATGCGAAAAATATCAGGAATATTATCGTACGCAATGGATACCAGGTAGCAGCCGTCTGTGTCAGCGGGGCACAGGTACTGCAGGCCGCCGACAATCTGGGAGAAGGTATGGTCATCTGTAGTTATCGTTTCCGGGATATGCAGTATGATCATCTGAAAGAGTGCCTTCCCAGAGATTTTGAAATGCTTCTGGTTGCATCTGAGGAAATTCTGGATACCTGTGTGGCTCCGGATATTGTGCGGCTTTGCCTGCCGCTGAAGGTACATGATCTGATGGATACCATAGAGTTCATGCAGTCAGCGATCATCCGCAGGCAGAAAAAGAAGAAAAAGATGCCGAAGGTGAGATCTGAAAAAGAGCAGAAAATGATTGATGCAGCAAAGAAATTGTTGATGGATCGGAACAGTATGACAGAGGAGGAGGCACATCGCTATATGCAGAAATGCAGCATGGACAGCGGAACCAATCTGGTAGAGACGGCGGAAATGGTATTTGCATTGATGATGAATTAAAAGGAGATAAACAATTATGAAATTTACAAAAATGCATGGAATCGGAAATGATTATGTATATGTGAATTGTTTTAAAGAGACGGTAGAGCACCCGTCCGAAATGGCGATCAAAGTCAGTGACAGGCATTTTGGCATCGGTTCAGACGGACTGATTCTGATCAAACCATCTGAAGTGGCTGATGGAAAAATGGAGATGTATAACGCAGACGGATCTCAGGGAGCTATGTGCGGAAATGGAATCCGTTGTGTGGCCAAATATATGTATGACTATGGAATTACCGATAAGACCAGCATCAGTGTGGAAACCAAAAGTGGAATCAAATATCTGGATCTGACGATCAAAGATGGAAAAGTAGATACTGTAAAAGTTAATATGGGGACACCGATATTAAAGGCTGTTGATATACCGGTACGTTCTGAAAAAGAGAAGGTGATCGATGAGTCGGTCATGGTGGATGGAAAAGAATGGAAGATTACCTGTGTATCCATGGGCAATCCTCATGCCATCACTTACATAGATGATGTGAAGAATCTGGAAATTGAGAAGATCGGTCCGAAATTTGAGAATCATGAGATCTTCCCGGATCGTGTAAATACAGAATTTGTTCGTGTGATTGACCGGAATACTGTGGAGATGCGTGTCTGGGAGCGAGGCTCAGGAGAGACACTGGCCTGTGGAACCGGAGCCTGCGCCGTAGCAGTATCATCCATTCTGAATGGACTGACAGAAGAGGAAGTTACGGTTAAGCTTCTTGGTGGTGATCTGAAGATCTTCTGGGACCGGATTGAAAATAAAGTTTATATGACTGGAAGTGCCACAACGGTATTTGACGGAGAGATTGACCTTTAAGAAAATATGCAGCTGTTTGCAGAATGCGACAGTGAAGTGTAACATAGATAAAATTTCAGGAGAAAAAGACAATGGTAAAAGTAAATGACAATTATTTAAAACTGCCAGGCAGTTATCTGTTTTCTACAATCGGCAAAAAAGTAGCAGCATTTTCCACTGAGCATCCAGATAAGAAAATCATTCGTCTGGGGATCGGAGATGTAACCCAGCCTCTGGCTCCGGCCATTATCACGGCGCTTCACGGTGCAGTAGATGAGATGGCAGACGCAGCTACCTTCCATGGTTATGCACCGGATCTGGGCTATGAATTCTTAAGAAATGCTATTGCAAAAAATGATTATCAGGATCGTGGATGTGATATTGCAGCAGATGAGATCTTTGTATCCGATGGAGCAAAGTGTGACTCCTCTAACATTCAGGAAATTTTCAGTCTGGACAATAAGATCGCTGTTTGCGATCCAGTCTATCCGGTTTACGTGGACTCCAACGTTATGGCTGGCAGAACCGGAACATGGGATCCAAAGACGGAGACCTGGAGCGATGTGATCTATATGCCGTGTACCGCAGAGAACGACTTTGCACCGGAACTGCCAAAGGAGACGCCGGATCTGATTTACCTTTGTTTCCCGAATAACCCGACTGGTTCTACCATCAAGAAAGACCAGCTGCAGGTATGGGTAGATTATGCCAATAAAGTGGGGGCCATCATTATCTATGATGCCGCCTATGAAGCTTATATTTCCGAAGAAAATGTACCACATTCCATCTATGAATGTGAGGGAGCCAGAACCTGTGCCATTGAGCTGCGCAGTTTCTCCAAGAATGCCGGATTTACCGGAGTACGTCTGGGATTTACCGTAATCCCAAAAGAATTAAAGGCAGGAGAGACTAATCTGCATCCTCTCTGGGCGAGAAGACATGGCACCAAGTATAACGGTGCACCATACATCGTTCAGAGAGCCGGAGAAGCCGTTTATTCACCGGAAGGAAAGGCTCAGTTGAGAGAACAGGTAGCTTATTACATGAATAATGCCAAAGTTATCTATGAAGGTCTGAAATCTGCAGGCTATACAGTATCCGGTGGTGTGAATGCGCCATATATCTGGCTGAAAACCCCAGACAAGATGACCTCCTGGGAATTCTTTGATTATCTGCTGGAAAAAGCAAATGTCGTAGGTACTCCTGGATCCGGATTTGGACCAAGTGGAGAAGGATATTTCCGTCTGACTGCATTTGGCAGCTACGACAATACGGTAGAGGCCATTGAACGAATGAAAGCATTATAAGAACGCTTGTATAATTTTCAGAATCTGCTATACTAAGATTTTAGGAAATACGAGGAGGATATGGACATGGACAACCTGATTATTCCGGAAGATTACGTTTCCGCTTTGAACCTGCATGACACACAGGTAGCGATCAAAGTAGTAAAAGATTATTTTCAGAAGGCGCTGACCACCAGACTGAATCTTCTGCGTGTGACAGCACCATTATTTGTTACACCGCAGTCTGGTCTGAATGATAACTTAAATGGCGTAGAACGTCCGGTATCATTTGGAATCAAAGAGCAGAACGATGCCCAGGCAGAGATTGTACATTCTCTGGCAAAGTGGAAACGTTATGCGTTAAAGAAATATGGTTTTTCTCATGGGGAAGGTCTTTATACCGATATGAATGCTATCCGCAGAGATGAAGATACGGACAATATTCATTCCATCTATGTGGATCAGTGGGACTGGGAGAAGATCATCTACAAAGAAGAACGCAATGTGGAAACGTTGAAAAATGTAGTAAAAAATGTGTATAAGGCATTAAAAGCTACAGAGACCTATATGTCTCTGCAGTATGATTATATTGAGGAGATTCTGCCAAAGGATATCTTCTTTATCACCACGCAGGAGCTGGAAGACATGTATCCGGACTGTACTCCGAAGGAACGGGAATACAAAATCACCAAGTTAAAAGGTGCCGTATTTATCATGCAGATCGGCGGCAAGCTGGCATCTGGAGAAAAGCATGACGGACGTGCCCCGGACTACGATGACTGGTCCCTGAACGGAGATATCATCGTATACTATCCGGTGCTGGACATTGCACTGGAATTATCCTCCATGGGTATCCGTGTAGACGAAGAGGCTCTGTTAAAACAGCTGGATGAAGCCGGCTGCCCGGAAAGAAAAGAGCTGCCATTCCAGAAAGCCATCCTGGATGGAAAGTTGCCATACACTATCGGTGGCGGTATCGGCCAGTCACGAATCTGTATGTTCTACTTAAGAAAAGCACATATCGGAGAGGTACAGGCATCCCTGTGGCCGGAAGATGTGACAGAAGAAGCAAAAAAGGCTGGAATACAGCTACTGTAGCCATTGGGGACGGTGTTTTCTGGCTTTATGACTGTCCCTTTTGGCAATAAAATTAAAAAAAGACTGTGGGATTTCAGAAATGAAATTCTATAGTCTTTTTTGCTATAAAAATTAGAAGAATGATTGACTTGAATATGGAAAAACATCTGGCTCAAGAGTGAAATTTTACAGAGAGAAAGATAAGAGGATGATATTATTGCACAAGCCACATCCAGAAGATACGATGAAAAGCGGAGCAGTAAAAGAATTGGTAGAGTTTTTAACTGAGTTGGGGAAATTATAGAATAGAAATGAAAAATAACAGGTTGGAATATAAGGGATATCATACAAAAATAGAATATGTGATACAGATAATTGAATACAGGTAATTGTTCAGAACCCACTGTCCCGCAAGGTGTTTTGGCATGAAAATACCAAAATACCGTGAGGAACTTTTAGAAATATAGAAAAGGCAGTAATAAGTCTCTTGCATTATACTCATGCATTTTTTTCATTAAATATAGACTTGTAATTTACAAATCACTGTGTTAATATGACTGACATAAATGAGATGTAAAGCAATGAAGGAGACTCCGGCAGAGGAACCTGACAGGAATACAGCGTCACCGACTGAGAACGCTGTTTAGGGGAATCACCAATGGGGAACACTCTGGAGCAGACCGGTTGAACAGATCTGGTATTCAGACAAGTAAGTCGGTACGTGGTACGCGTTAAGTACAAAAGTGGCATGCAAAGGCGCGTGCAACTGCGGGTGGCACCGCGGCTATATGAGAATATACCGTCCCGGAACAGGAATGAGAGTTTCTGTTCCGGGACTTTTTGTATTTCCAGCGGATCAAGGATCCAATACGATTCGTGGAAATACAATACGAAAAGGAAGGAGCATGAACATGGAACATGTAAGTGGAGTAATCAAAAAAGAAACAAAAGAGATCAGTGAATTAGTGGAGCCGGAACTGGTAGGTCAGACGGTAAAAGTAAACGGTGCTGTGCATGTCATTCGTGATATGGGAGAGATTGCCTTTGTGATTTTACGAAAAAGAGAAGGTCTTCTTCAGTGTGTCTATGAGGCGGGAAAGGTGAATGTACCGCTTTCCGAGATCAAAGAAGGTACCACTCTGGAGGTTACCGGAACGGTCAAAGAGGAAGAAAAGGCACCTCATGGTATTGAGATCAGTATGACAGATGTGACGATTCTGGGACAGCCAGCCGAAGCGATGCCACTGGCCATCTCAAAATGGAAGATGAACGCATCTCTGGATGCAAAACTGAATATGCGTGCGATTTCCCTTCGGAATATCCGTGAACGTGCCAAATTTAAGATTCAGGAAGGCATCGAACGAGGCTTCCGTGAATTTTTATACGAGCAGGGATTTACAGAGATTCGTACCGCAAAGATTGGTGCAAGAGGAGCAGAAGGCGGGGCAAACCTGTTCCGTCTGGATTATTTCCACAAGCCTGCAGTACTGGCCCAGAGCCCACAGTTCTACAAACAGATGATGGTGGGCGTATATGATCGTGTATTTGAGACCGGTCCGGTATTCCGAGCAGAAAAACACAACACCAAGCGCCATTTAAATGAATACACCAGCCTGGATTTTGAAATGGGTTATATCGACAGTTTCCTGGATATCTGTGGTATGGAGACCGGATTCTTACAGTACACGATGAAGTTCCTTCAGGAACATTACAGCGAAGAACTGAAGATCCTGGATGTCACCCTTCCAAAGACAGACAACATCCCAATGGTACGCTTTGATGATGCCAAACGAATGGTATCGGAAAAATACAACAGACGAATCAAGAACCCATACGATCTGGAACCGGAAGAAGAAGCCCTGATTGGTCAGCTCTTTAAAGAAGATTACGATGCAGATTTTGTATTTGTTACCCATTATCCATCGAAAAAACGTCCGTTCTATGCAATGGATGACCCGGCAGATCCGAAATTTACCTTAAGCTTTGACCTGCTGTTCCACGGAATGGAGATCACCACAGGCGGTCAGCGTATTCACGATTACCAGATGCTGCTGGATAAGATCGCAGCAAGAGGAATGACCACAGAAGGTATGGACTCCTATCTGGAGGCCTTCAAACACGGCATGCCGCCTCACGGAGGACTGGGAATCGGACTGGAGAGACTTACCATGAAGCTGGTAGGAGAAGACAACGTCAGAGAGACCACACTGTTCCCAAGAGATCTATCCAGACTGGAACCATAGAAAATATGAAATGAAGAATTTCAGTGAGCATGCAAAGTTATCAGTAAAAAGTGAGGAGCAACAATTATGGCAAATATCATTTCTGATGAAACAATGGAATATGTAGGCATTCTGGCGAAGCTGGAATTGTCTGAAGAAGAAAAAGAACAGGCCAAAAAAGACATGGAAACCATGTTGGATTATATTGATCAGTTAAATGAACTGGACACCACAGGGGTGGAGCCAATGTCCCATGTATTTCCGGTACACAACGTATTCCGGGAGGATGTGGTGACAAATGGTGATGACAGCGAGAATATGCTGAAGAATGCCCCGGCAAAGAAGGACGGCGCATTTATGGTTCCAAAGACGGTGGAGTAAAGGAGAACGTAATATGGGATTACTGGATGATACAGCGGTAGAGCTGGGAAAGAAAATAAAATCCGGAGAAGTGACCGTAAAGGAAGCGGTCACCGCTTGTCTGGATCAGATCGAAAAAGTAGAAAGCACCATTCATGCCTATGTGACTATTGACAGAGAGGGCGCCCTGAAAAAAGCGGAAGAAGTGCAGAAAAAGATCAATAAAGGTGAACTGACCGGGCCTCTGGTCGGAGTGCCGGTGGCCATCAAGGACAATATGTGTATCGCAGGAATGCGTACCACCTGCAGTTCCAAAATACTGGATAACTTTGTACCGACCTATACCGCAGAGGCTGTAAAGAATCTGGAACAGGCTGGTGCGGTCATTCTTGGAAAAACGAACATGGACGAATTCGCCATGGGAAGTACCACAGAGACTTCAGCCTATGGAGTGACAAGGAATCCATGGGATCCGGAGCATGTGCCGGGAGGATCTTCCGGCGGTTCCTGTGCGGCTGTGGCAGCAGGAGAGTGCTTTTATGCACTGGGCTCTGATACCGGCGGCTCCATTCGTCAGCCAAGCTCTTTCTGCGGCGTGACAGGAATTAAGCCAACTTATGGAACCGTCTCCCGTTATGGACTGATCGCCTATGGATCCTCTCTGGATCAGATCGGACCGGTTGGAAAAGATGTAACTGACTGTGCTACAATTCTGGAAGTGATTGCCTCCCATGATAAAAAAGACAGTACTTCTCTGGAACGTACAGATTGTGATTTTACATCAGCTCTGGTAAAAGATGTAAAAGGCATGAAGATCGGTATTCCAAAAGACTATCTGGGGAAAGGCCTGGATTCGGAAGTAAAAGAAGCAGTTCTGGCAGCAGCAAAAGTGTTGGAGGAAGCCGGAGCCATTGTGGAAGAATTTGACTTAAGTCTGGTGGATTATGCGATTCCGGCTTATTACACCATCGCAGCAGCAGAAGCCAGCTCCAACCTGGAACGTTTTGATGGTGTGAAGTACGGCTATCGTGCAAAAGAATATGAAGGACTTCACAATATGTACAAAAAGAGCCGTTCTGAAGGATTTGGACCAGAAGTAAAGAGAAGAATTATGCTTGGTTCTTTTGTCTTAAGCTCAGGTTACTACGATGCTTACTATCTGAAAGCACTGCGTACCAAGGCACTGATCAAACAGGCCTTTGACGAGGCATTTGCCACTTATGATGTGATTCTGGGACCGGCAGCGCCGACTACGGCACCGAAGCTGGGAGAGAGCCTGGGAGATCCACTGAAGATGTATCTGGGTGATATCTACACCATTTCCTGCAATCTGGCAGGGCTTCCTGGCATGACGGTACCATGCGGTATTGACAGCAAAGGACTGCCGATCGGTGTACAGCTCCTGGGAGACTGTTTCCAGGAAAAGAAAATCATCCGTGCAGCGTACACCTATGAACAGAGCAGACAGGAAAAAATCATTTGCCCGGATATGAGTGAAGTGTTAGAAAAGGCGGTGGAGTAAATGGCAAAGCAATATGAGACAGTCATCGGACTGGAAGTACATGTGGAACTGGCCACAAAGACAAAGATATTCTGCGGTTGTTCTACCGCATTTGGAGGAGCACCGAATACCCATACCTGCCCGGTCTGCACCGGTATGCCAGGTTCGCTTCCAGTATTAAACAAACAGGTAGTAGAGTATGCACTGGCAGTAGGACTGGCAACTAACTGTGAGATCAATCAGTACTGTAAATTTGACCGGAAGAACTATTTCTATCCGGATAATCCACAGAACTACCAGATTTCACAGCTTTATCTGCCGATCTGCCATGATGGAAAAGTGGAGATCGAGACAGCAGCAGGGAAAAAATATATCGGCATTCATGAGATTCATATGGAAGAAGATGCTGGCAAACTGGTACACGATGAATGGGAAGACTGTTCACTGGTAGACTACAACCGAAGCGGTGTGCCGTTGATTGAGATCGTGTCAGAACCGGATATGAGAAGTGCAGAAGAAGTCATTGCTTATCTGGATAAACTGCGTCTGATTATTCAGTATCTGGGAGCTTCTGACTGCAAGCTTCAGGAAGGTTCTATGCGTGCAGATGTGAACCTGTCTGTCCGGGAAGTGGGCGCAGAAAAATTCGGTACCCGTACTGAGATGAAAAATATCAACTCTTTTAAAGCTATTGCCAGAGCCATTGAAGGAGAACGTGCCCGTCAGATTGAACTTCTGGAAATGGGAAAACCTGTGATACAGGAAACCAGACGCTGGGATGATAACAAAGAATATTCTTATGCGATGAGATCTAAGGAAGACGCTCAGGATTATCGTTATTTTCCAGATCCGGATTTGGTTCCGATTATCATCAGTGATGAATGGATTGACCGGATCAAGGCAGCACAGCCAGAACTTCGTACGGAAAAACTGGAACGCTATAAGAAGGAATTTGAGATCCCGGATTATGATGCGGAGATCCTTACTTCATCCAAGCATATGGCAGATATTTTTGAAGCCGCAACAGCCATCTGTAAAAAGCCAAAGAAAGTATCTAACTGGCTGATGGTAGAGACTCTGCGTCTGTTAAAAGAAAACGGACAGGATCCGGAAGATATCGCATTTTCCCCGGAGCATCTGGCAGCGCTGGTGGAACTGACAGAAGAAGGTACCATCAACAGCAGTGTAGCCAAAGAGGTATTTGAAAAGATCTTTGAAGAGGATGTAGATCCTGTTGAATACGTAGAGTCCCACGGATTAAAGACAGTGAATGATGAAAGTGCTCTGCGCAGCACCATAGAGGAGATTGTGGCAGCCAATCCGCAGTCTGTGGCAGATTATAAGGGTGGCAAGCAGAAAGCCATTGGATTCCTGGTAGGACAGACGATGAAAGCCATGAAAGGAAAAGCAGATCCGGCAGCGGTAAACAAATTATTAAAAGAGATCCTGGATCAGTAAGCCACGCTTTTACTTGTAATTTTCTTTGAGAGTAGATATACTTAGAAACATGGAAAGGAGAGATCCATGAAGAAAAAGTTATCTACTCTTATTTTATGTCTGCTGGCTGTGACGTTTGGAGTGACGGGATGCAGCAGAGCACAGATGAATGCAGAGATTGCAGAGAGCATCGGAACACTGGGAATGTATGAGAACAATGAACCAGTGGAGACTCCGAAGATGAAAGCAGAAAAAGAAATACAGGCAACGAAGCAGGAAGAAGAGGACAATGTCAATGAGCATCTGGAAAAAGCACAGCGACTGGCGGCTTCTTATGATTATACCAATGCCCTGGCAGAACTGGCTGCCATCAATGAGGAATATCAGGATGATGAACGGGTGATCAGTGCCAAGGTGGAATACCAGAGACAGCAGGTAACGCTGACAACTTATGGTGGAGACTTTGCACATTTTTCTGTGAAAAGTCTGATTGCGGACAAAGACAGAGCTTTTTCAGATGCAGATATGGCTTATTATTATAATAACTGGTCATTGACCATTGATGAATTTGAACAGATCCTTCAGTCCTTATATGACAATAATTATATTCTGATGAGTGTGTATGACCTGGTGGTGGAGGTGGAAAATGAAGACGGAACCGTCAGTTTTGCTCTGAACACACCGACAGTGCCAAATGGAAAAACACCGATTATTTTATCCTTTGCAGAGGCAAACTATTACAGCGATACCAATTACGGTGCATATTCTGATAAAATGGTGCTGGCGGATGACGGCAGTGTCCAGAATGAGTATATCGATGAAGCAGGAAATGTGCAGATTGGGGCTTATGATGTGGTGCCGGTGGTGGATGCATTCGTAGAAGAACACCCGGACTTTTCCTTAAGAGGCGCCAGGGGAATTATCTCGCTGACCGGATATGAAGGTGTTTTTGGACATGATCTGAGTACCGATGCAGAAGAGATCAAAGGAATTGCGGACAGTCTGAAGGAAAATGGCTGGCTGATTGCCTGCAATGGCTACAGCAATGCAATGATGGAAAGTGAAATGGACACCAATGCACTTCAGGAGGATCTGGATAACTGGCAGGAACAGGTGGCATCCCTGGTGGGAGATACGGATCTGTTGTTCTATCCATTTGGGGATTCTGTATCAGCCGGAAGCTATAAGCAGAGTCAGCTATTTGATGCCGGATATCGTTTCTTCTTTAATCTGTGGGCGACCGCAGATTATCTGGAGGTCAACAGTGACTATGTGATTCAGTCCAGACGTGTGCTGGATGGCTATGATCTGCATTATTATGGGGACAGTCTGACAGACTTCTTTGATGCCAGGGCAATTTTGGATCCTGTAAGACCAGATTTTGAATAGGAGGGACAGTGTATGTACGTAATCAAAAAAGATGGAACAAGGGAACAGTTTGATGTACAGAAGATTATACGTGCAGTGAATAAATCAGCTGCCAGAGCTATGTACACTTTTTCGGAAGAAGAGACGAAAGAGCTCTGCCGTTATGCCACAGAGCGGGCAGAAGGACTGAAAAAAGATGGGATTACCATTGCAGAGATGCATAATATTGTGGAAAGCGCCCTGGAGAAAGTGAATCCAGATGTGGCAAAAAGCTATCGGGATTATCGAAATTACAAAGTAGACTTTATTCATATGATGGATGATGTGTATACCAAAAGCCAGTCCATCCGTTATATTGGGGACAAGAGCAATGCTAATACGGACAGTGCTCTGGTTGCAACGAAGCGAAGTCTGATTTTCAATGAACTGAATAAGAATCTGTACCAGAAGTTCTTTATGACCAGAGATGAGCGGCAGGCATGCAAGGATGGCTATATCTATATTCATGACCAGTCAGCAAGACTGGATACTATGAACTGCTGTCTTTTTGATGCCGGCGCCGTATTAAAGGGCGGCTTTGAGATGGGAAATGTCTGGTACAACGAGCCGAAGAGCCTGGATACTGCTTTTGATGTGCTGGGAGATATTGTGTTAAGTACAGCGGCTCAGCAGTATGGTGGATTTACGGTGCCAGAGGTGGATAAGATTCTGGGACCTTATGCAGAAAAAAGCTACGTGAAGCATAAAGAAGAATTTTTAAAATATGTAGATCCATCCTGGACAGGGGGGGAAGAAAAGGCTGAAGAATATGCTATGAATAAGCTGCGCCGGGAGTTTGATCAGGGCTGGCAGGGTATCGAATATAAGTTGAATACAGTAGGTTCTTCTCGTGGAGACTATCCGTTTGTGACCGTGACCATGGGACTTGGTACCAAACGCTTTGAAAAGATGTGTAACATCTCCCTTCTGGAAGTGCACAAGGGAGGACAGGGAAAGCCGGGCAATAAAAAACCGGTTCTGTTCCCAAAGATTGTATTCTTATTTGATGAGAATCTCCATGGACCGGGAAAGATCTGTGAAGATGTATTTGAAGCAGGTATCGACTGTTCTTCAAAGACCATGTATCCAGACTGGCTTTCTCTTACCGGAAAGGGTTATATCTGCGATATGTATAAAAAATATGGCCGTGTCATCAGCCCGATGGGATGCCGTGCGTTCTTAAGCCCGTGGTATGAGAGGGGCGGTATGGAACCGGCAGATGAAGATGACAAGCCGGTCTTTGTGGGAAGATTTAATATTGGAGCAGTGAGTCTTCATCTGCCGATGATTCTGGCAAAAGCAAGACAGGACAGTGTGGACTTTTACGAAGTGCTGGACTATTATCTGGAGATGATTCGTAAGATCCATATCCGTACCTATGATTATCTTGGAAATATGCACGCTTCCACTAATCCACTGGCCTACTGTGAAGGGGGATTTTATGGGGGACATCTGCAGCCGGGAGAACGGATTAAGAAGCTGCTGAAGCCGATGACAGCCTCTTTTGGTATCACCGCACTGAACGAACTGCAGGAGCTGTATAATGGAAAATCCATTGCAGAAGACGGGCAGTTTGCGCTGGAAGTATTGCAGTATATTAATAAAAAAGTTAATGAGTTTAAAAAAGAAGATGGATGGCTCTATGCGATCTATGGAACACCGGCAGAGAGTCTGTGCGGACTGCAGGTAGAGCAGTTCCGTAAGCTTTACGGTATCGTAGAGAATGTATCGGATCGCCCGTATGTGAGCAATAGTTTCCACTGCCATGTGACTGAGAATCTGACTCCGATCGAGAAGCAGGATCTGGAAGGCCGTTTCTGGGAACTGTGCAACGGTGGCAAGATTCAGTATGTGCGTTACCCGATCGACTACAACAAAGAAGCTATCAGAAAATTGGTCTTGCGTGCAATGGAACTGGGGTATTATGAAGGTGTGAACCTGTCCCTGGCCTACTGCGATGACTGTGGCCACCAGGAACTGGACATGGATGTCTGCCCGGTATGTGGATCCAAGAATCTGACTAAGATCGACCGTATGAACGGATATCTGTCCTACAGCCGGGTTCATGGAGATACCAGATTAAACGCTGCAAAAATGGCAGAAATTGCGGAAAGGGTGAGCATGTAGCGAATTGTGAGAGTGCGCAGCGCGTAACAATTCGTGTAATCGCGTAGTAAATGGTGGGAGAAAGGAAAAATATGTTCGGAGAATGTCATGCACACTTGTTTATGAACGGTACAGATTACCGTCAGGCGGTGCGCGATCATAAAAATTCAGTTAACATATCCAAAGTACGAGAAGAACTGACTGCTTATCAGACGAATGGAATTACTTTTGTTCGAGATGGTGGGGATAAATATGGGGTGTCAGAGCTGGCAAGAGAGCTGGCACCAGAATACGACATTGAGTATCGTACGCCCATCTTTGCCATCCACAGAAAAGGACATTATGGTGGAATCGTAGGAAAAGCGGCTGAGACATTAAAGGAATATGCAGATCTGGTCGCAGAGGTAAAGTGCAGAAAAGGTGATTTTATCAAGATTATGGTTTCCGGTATCATGGAATATGAGGAGTTTGGACGATTAAGTGAACCGGGGCTGGAGGAAGAATGGATCCGGGAGATGATCCATATTGCACATGAAGAAGGTATGGCTGTCATGGTGCATGGCAACGGGCGGGATGCTGTATTGGCAGCAGTAGAAGCAGGGGCAGACAGCATCGAACATGGCAATTATATCGATACGGAATGTCTGGATGCCATGGCAGAAAGTGATTGTGTCTGGGTGCCGACCATTGTGACAACAGGGGCACTGTTGGGGTGTGGCAGATATCCAGAACAGGTACTGGAGCAGATCTATGAAAAAGAATGTGAGAATCTGGCCTATGGCTATGGAAAGGGCGTAAACATAGCAGCAGGAAGTGATGCAGGTGCTTATCTGGTTCCCCATGGAGATGGTATTTTATGGGAAAGGAAAATCTTAGTTGAAACTTTAACGAACTTGGGGTATAATGAGGCAGGCGTGAAGGAAAGAATCTGGCTGGGAGAAAGTCAGATCCGGGAACACTTCTGCAAAAAATAAGAATGGAGATGCAATTATTATGAAGATTTTATTTTTCGGAACGAAAAGCTATGATAAACAATTTTTTAATGAAACATGGAAGGAAAAAGTATACGAACAGATCGAGATCGATTATGTAGACGTGCTTCTGACACCAGATACAGCCAGACTGGCACATGGATATGATGCGGTCTGTGCTTTTGTAAATATGGATCTGAGCACACCTGCTATCGAGACGCTGGCACAGTGCGGCGTGAAGCTGATTCTGATGCGCTGTGCAGGATTTAATAATGTAGATCTGAAGACCGCGCAGAAAAATGGTATCACTGTTATGCGTGTACCTGGTTATTCACCGGAAGCAGTCGCAGAACATGCGATGGCATTGGCTCTGACAGCAAATCGTCATACACACAAAGCTTACGTAAGAGTTCGTGAAAATGACTTCAGTCTTGGCGGACTGATGGGTGTGGTACTGCATGGAAAGACCGCAGGTATCGTGGGAACCGGTAAGATTGGTGCAGCTATGGCCCGCATCTGTCATGGATTTGGCATGAAAGTTCTGGCGTATGATGTTTATCAGAATCCGGATCTGGATTTTGCAGAATACGTGGATCTGGATACCCTTCTGGCACAGTCGGATCTGATCTCTCTGCACTGCCCATTGATGGAATCTACACATCACATGATCAATATCGATACAATTAATAAAATGAAAGATGGTGTCATTCTGGTCAACACTTCCAGAGGTGGTCTGATCAAGACAGATGATCTGATTCAGGGAATCCGTGAAGGTAAGTTCTTCGCTGTCGGACTGGATGTATATGAAGAAGAAAATGCCAACGTATACGAAGACCGTTCCGATCAGATCCTGGAACACTCTACTGTAGCCAGACTGCTCAACTTCCCGAACGTTATGGTAACCTCACATCAGGGATTCTTCGCAAGAGAAGCACTGCAGGCCATCAGTAAGACAACTATGGACAATGCACTGGCCTTCATGGAAGGAAGAAAGAACGGAAACGAAGTAACAGCATAATAGAATAGATAAACAGAGAAAAAGCACCTACAGCAAGTATCTTGATTTCAGGATTCAGAAGCAGTTCCCGGGCACGTTCCATGCGTACCTGAAGAACATATTCATAGATGTCGCAGTGATATCTGGCTTTGAACTGGCGGGTCAGGTATTCCTTGGAAAAGAAATATTTGTCGGCAAACTGGGAGATCTTAATGTTGCTGCTATAGTGATTGTCGATATAATCATGGATGATCGTGGTGACGGTATCGGAGTCCAGATTGGTTTCTTCTTTTCTGGCATCAGCAGGTGTGAAACCAGGACAGAGGGATTCCACTGCCCGCTGGATGGCGGTATTCAGATCTGTTTCCACGATAGGTTTTAACAGATAGTCCATGACACCATAACGGATCGCCTGCTGTGCATAGGAAAAATCATCATATCCGCTGATAATGATAAAACAACTGTCCGGGAATTCTGCTGAGGCAGTTTTTAAAAATGCGATGCCATCCATAATCGGCATAGATATATCGACAAATACCAGATCTGGATGGATTTCTCGCATAATTGTCAATGCTTCTTTTCCATTAAAGGCCATAAGAGGCGGTTCAATCTGAAAATGAGACCATTTTCCAAGTTTACTGATGGCAATTCGAACTGGTTTTTCATCGTCAATAATCAACGTTTTCCACAAGGCAAAAATCCTTCTTTCTGTAAGTCTTAATTAAAATCAAAATGCTCAGGTGCGTTCTGCTGGCATCAGGTATTTGGTGAACTGATGCAGGCTTATGTAGCCGGAACAGCAGATAAAGATGCTACCTGTGCTTCAATCGAAGAACAGTGGGCAGCAATTGATGGCGCACAGTAAATGGAATACAGGTAACTGTTCAGAACCCACTGTCCTGTGAAGTTACTGAACAGATACGAATATAGCAACAAATAAGACGGTGTCTCATACATTAACACTAAGAGAAAGTGGAGGTGTGAGATGCCGTCTTTTTTGGAATGCAGGGATGTGGGCTATACGTATCACAGTTTGAACGGTGAGACAAATGCCCTGGAGCATATCAGTTTTACGGTAGATGAGGGAGAGTTTGTGGCAATCGTGGGACCAAGCGGATGCGGAAAAACAACGATGCTGTCGCTGCTTTGCGGACAGCTTACGGAAAGTACAGGAGAAATTTTGTTTCGTGGAAAACCGTTGCGAGAACATATCGATTTTCATATCGGGTATATGCCACAGCAGGATCAGCTGTTTGAGTGGAGAAATATCTATGGGAATGTCACCCTGGGGCTGGAAATACAGAAAAAACTGACAGAGGAAAATCAATCTTATGCAAGAAAACTGATGGAAGAATACGGTTTGTGGGAATTCCGGCATGTGAGACCCAGTCAGCTATCCGGGGGCATGAGACAGAGAGCGGCGCTGATTCGTACATTGGTTCTGAGGCCATCACTGCTGCTTTTGGATGAACCGTTTTCTGCGCTGGATTATCAGACCAGACTGTCTGTGGCAGATGATATCTATCAGATTATCAAAAAAGAACATAAAACTGCCATTCTGGTGACCCATGATTTGTCTGAGGCAGTCAGTATGGCAGACCGGGTAGTGATTTTATCAAAGCGTCCGGCAACAGTATTAAAAGAAGTGGAAACCACATTTGAAATGGAACAGCGTACCCCTATGAAAGCAAGAAATATGGCTGGATTCAAGGAATATTTCAATGAGATCTGGGAGGTGCTGCAATGTCAGTGAATGAAAAAATAAGTGCTGCTTCGGATACCGGTCAGGTATCTGAGGCGCAGATGGCGTATTTAAAGCAGCAAAGCCAACACAGAAAGTTCGTAAAGGCAATGAGGATCAGTATCATAATTGCCTTTTTCTTTTTATGGGAAGTATCTGTCCGGGCAGGATGGATCGATGGATTCATATTCAGCAGTCCGGTGAAAATATGGGAGACATTAATCAGCATGGCAAAAGATGGCAGTCTGTGGATGCATACCGGAGCGACTCTTTATGAAACTTTGCTAAGCTTTTTCCTGACAGTGCTGCTTGGAATCCTGACAGCAGTACTGTTATGGTGCAGTGACAGCGCAGCAGAAATCACTGAACCATTTCTGGTGGTATTAAACAGTCTTCCGAAGTCGGCGCTGGCGCCACTTCTGATTGTCTGGCTGGGAGCCAATCAGAAGACAATCATTGTGGCGGGTATGTCAGTGGCGATCTTCGGAACGATTCTGAATCTGTATACTGGTTTCAGAGAATCCGGGAGTGAAAAAGCAAGGCTGATCTATACACTTGGAGGAAAAAAGCACCATGTACTGACAAAAGTGATCCTGCCAAGTAATATCCCATCTATCATCAGTATTATGAAAGTAGATATCGGATTATGCCTGGTGGGCGTCATCATTGGAGAATTCATGGGAGCCAGGCGGGGGCTGGGGTACCTGATTATCTACAGCAGTCAGGTCTTTCAATTGACCCGTCTGATCATGGCTATCTTGATCCTGTGTGTCATCGCTATGGTATTGTATGGAATTTTAAGTATGGTAGAAAAACGGGTGCGGAAATAAGTACCCGTTTTCGTCAGTAGAATCAGGAAAAGTGCGAAGAGGGGCAGACTCTGAAAAAGTATACTGGCTTGTGAGACATGGAAAATCGTGTTATGATAAAAAAATTAACAGAAAAAACGGTAAAATAGACAGAGAGGTTATTATGTGGAAGATAAAGCATATTTTTGATGGAAATTATGGCTGTGAGGAAGCAGCAGAGGAGCAGACAGGAAAGCTTTCCCTGACACTGATCAATGAGAATGGAGAGGAGAGGTATGTATCTGTTACGGATGCATGGCTGACAGAGAGAGGACTGGATGAAGATAGTATCTGGCCGGAACGATTCCATTTTCGGGATGTTCGGAGGGAAGATACAGAAGAAGTGACGGAGATTGAACAGATCTGTTTTCCTCCGAATGAAGCCTGTTCCGCCAGATCTATGAAAGCAAGAATAGAGGCTGCACCGGAACTGTTTCTGGTGGCTGAAGATATCGAGACAGGAAGAATAGCCGGATTTTTAAATGGTCTGTCCACAAAAGAGACAATATTCCGGGATGAATTCTTTACAGACATTCGTCTTTATGATCCGGAAGGCGGCAATATTATGCTGCTGGGACTGGATGTGAGACCGGAGTATCGCAGACAGGGACTTGCCCGCGAGATCGTAAGGCAGTACGCAGAGCGGGAAAAGAAAAAAGGCCGCAGGCGTCTGGTTCTGACCTGCCTGGAGAATAAAGTAGAGATGTATCAGAAGTTTGGCTTCCGGGATCTGGGAATGGCTAATTCCACCTGGGGCGGGGAAGCCTGGCATGAGATGGATTATCAGTTATAAAAAATGTCATGGAGCAGGAGCCAGGGAACAATACATTCATGATGTAAAGAACCCAAAATGGGTGAATGAGCAGATGAGCCTGGAACAGTGGCTGTAAAACAAGTGGTATATAGGAAACCCGCACAGAGCAATTTTGTGCGGGTTTTGCAACGATCTTATTCTGGAAAATCAACATCTTCGTGAGGAATGCTTTCGGATGCCTTTGGTCCATTGGCATAGACAAACAGAAGCTGCATCACTTCATTACCGGAATTCCATACCATATGTGGAACGCCCTGTGGGAAAAGGAAAACAGAACCAGGTTCGACTTCGAATACCTGATCGCCAATCAATACTTTTCCGTGTCCGGATACGACATAGCCAGTTTCTTCTCCGTATGGATGAGAGTGTGCAGGGGCTACCTTCACACCTGGCTGATAGAAAGTAGTGGATACGGTAGTATAGTTTCCACCTGTTGTTTCTGGTGTCTGAAGCCAGATGGCATCACGGCCCGGAAGATTTTTCACATCTCCTTTTGATACATGGGTACATAATCCTTTTTCCATAAAGAACCTCCTTGAAAAATAATAAATTGTATCTGCGAAAGTACGGAACAGATACATAAATTCTGCATTCATTTTATAAAAAATCGTAACATAAATAGCGTAAAGATTCAAGTTAGGAAAATAAACGAAACAGGAAGAGAGAAGGAAAAAAGGTTATTGCTCACAGCAATGAAAAAATGAAATTGTGGGACAGGAATTTTCGTGGTATCATAAGGAAGAAAAAACTGAGGAAAGCAGACCATGCGTACACTGGCCAGAAATATGACATTCCTGGTGAAGAGTATTGCTCTTGGAAAGGAAGGGAGCTTAGAAAAGTGCGAGAGATAGAAGTAAGCAGACTGACAGAGGTAATCGAAAGACTCTGTATTGAAGCCAATGAACATCTTCCAGAGGATGTAAAAGATGCAATTAAGACTTGTCGTGCATGTGAAGATGGAAAAATAGCAAAAGGGGTATTGGACAATATTATCGAAAATTATGAGATTGCAGACAGGGAAAATGTGCCGATCTGTCAGGATACAGGAATGGCCTGTGTATTTTTGGAGATTGGGCAGGATGTACATCTCGTTGGAGGAGATCTGACAGATGCAGTCAATGAAGGTGTTCGTCGTGGATATGATAAGGGATATTTAAGAAAGTCCGTAGTAAAAGATCCGGTACGCCGTGGAAATACAGGAGATAATACTCCGGCCATGATCTACACTGAGATTGTTCCGGGGGATCAGGTGAAAGTAACGGTAGGACCAAAGGGGTTTGGCAGTGAGAATATGAGCCAGATCCGTATGTTTAAGCCATCTGCCGGATTACAGGGAATCAAAGATTTTATTCTGGAAGTAGTAGAGACGGCAGGACCAAATCCATGCCCGCCGATGGTAGTCGGAGTGGGAATCGGTGGAACTTTTGACAAATGTGCTCTGCTTGCCAAGAAAGCACTGATGCGTCCTCTGGATATACAGAATCCGGATCCATTTTATGCAGATCTGGAGAAAGAGATGCTGGAAAAAATAAACAGACTGGGGATTGGACCGCAGGGATTTGGCGGAAAGACCACTGCGATTGGTCTGAATATTGAGACTATGCCGACTCATATTGCAGGAATGCCATGTGCGGTCAATATCAACTGTCATGTGACACGTCACAAATCGGAGGTGATCTAGAGATGGAAAGAAGAAAAATTACACTCCCACTGACAAAGAAACTTGCCAGAACGCTTCATGCAGGAGATCAGGTACTGGTAACCGGAACGATCTATACTTCCCGTGATGCCGGACATAAGAGAATGTGCGAAGCATTGGAAAGAGGAGAAACGCTTCCGTTTGACCCGACCGATGCGACGATCTATTATGTAGGACCGACGCCGGCAAAGCCAGGTACAGTCATTGGTTCCGCCGGGCCGACCACCAGTGGTCGAATGGATGCTTATGCGCCGACGATGATGTCTGTCGGTGCCAGAGGAATGATCGGAAAAGGAGCACGCCTTTCGGAAGTAGTAGAGGCTATGAAGAAATATGATGGTGTGTATTTTGGAGCGATTGGAGGAGCCGGTGCTTTGCTGGCAAAATGTATCAAAAAAGCAGAACTCATTGCCTATGAGGATCTGGGAGCAGAAGCGCTTCGCAAATTATATGTAGAAGATATGCCGCTGGTAGTCATCATCGACAGAGAAGGAAATAATCTGTATGAAGAGGGAAGAAAAGAATACTTAAGCGAACATAGCCAGGCAGAAGTGTAAAATGAAAACGCCTTCAGACGGTTAAGAAAAAGGAGAAGGATCAAATGAACGAAAATATGAGAAAGAGAAACGAGCAACTGGCAAAGATGGTGATCAGGGGACTGAATTCACGTAATATGAGCGGCTGCTATGCCGCAGATAAAGAAGAGGCTGTAAAGCTGGCACTGGAACTGATCCCGGAGGGAAGTACCGTTGCCATGGGCGGATGTATGACAGCCCATGAGATTGGACTGATTCATGCACTGGAAAATGAAAAATATCACTATATAGACCGTGACAAGATGACACCGAGAGACAGTCTGATGGCAGCTTACGATGCAGATGTATTTCTCTCCAGCGCCAATGCAATTACTAGTGATGGAATCATGGTCAACATTGACGGCAATTCCAACAGGGTATCCTGTATTGCTCAGGGACCGAAAAAAGTAGTCTTTCTGGTAGGGATGAATAAAGTATGCAGTGATCTTGACAGTGCCATGAAGCGCGCAAGAAATGTGGCAGCACCGGCCAATGCGCAGAGATTTGACATTAAGACACCTTGCAAAGAAACCGGAAGATGCTGTGACTGCAAATCGCCGGATACCATATGCTGTCAGATTCTGACCACACGATATTCCCGTCATGAAGGAAGAATTCATGTGATTTTGATCAATGATATTCTTGGATATTAATGGTTTTAGAACTAAAGGAGAAAAATAATGGATTGGATAGAAGAAGCAAAAAAAATAGGATTTTCAGGAGCGGCAGTGATGGATACCAGCAAGTTGGTATTCGTACCGGAATACCGGAGATTCTGTGAGGAAAACTTATGTGGCTGCTATCATGTGAATCCGGCCTGTCCTCCACAGAGCGGAACAGTAGAGGAGATGGACCAGCGAGCCCGGAGCTATGAAAAGACACTGGTTTTGCAGACAATCAGGGATGGAAGCACAGATCCAAGAAAAGATAAGTTACAGCAGAATAAAATGACGGAACAGCTGGCAGAAAAAATGAAAGCTGCCGGAATGGGTGATCTTCTGATTATGAGTGCCGGTCCGTATAAACATCATTCCTGTATGTCTGCATACTGTGTGAATGCACAGAAAATGGCCGATGCAGCAGGGATGATCTGCTGGAATGATGATGATAAGATGCGCTTTTTTTCACAGATTCTGTTTCATGATCAGGAAACGGAGTAGCTGCAAATCGCATAAAGTAAAGAAGAAAAGAGAAACAAAGAAAAATGAGGAGAATGAAGAGATTTATCACAGCGGCAATGTTGCTGGTATTGATATTAGCCTTTGGAATGCAGGCTGGTGCAGCAACAAAGACGTATACCATGTATGTAGGGAAAACTTATCGGATTAAGCAGTCTGGTGTAAAAAAATGGACAACTTCAAATAAAAAGATTGCCACGATTGGAAAGAAAAATGGTAAAATTAAGCCAAAACGTCCTGGAACAGTTACCATCAAAGCAAAAAAGAAGAGAAAAACGGTAAAGTTTAAGGTAATTGTGAAAAAACCATATATCAGCAAGAGAAGTCTGAAGCTGGAAAAAGGACAAACAGCCACGCTGAAGCTGAAAGGAACTAAAGCAAAGTCCTGGAAATCATCTAAATCTTCTGTAGTATCCGTAACATCGAAAGGAAAGATCAGGGCGAAGACTGCCGGCATGGCAACGATTACCGTGCGTGGCAGTAATAAAAAGACATATCAGTGCCGGGTAACTGTGCCAAAGCCATATGTACCACCAAAGCAGCCAGAACCAGCACCGGAGCCGGCACCTCAGCCAGAACCGGAGACTGAGCCACAGATGCCGGAACCTGGACCATTTTCCGGATATCTGATCATGCATCGTGGTTATAATAAAGTAGCGCCGGAGAACACATTGGCGGCTTTTCGACTGGCAGCAGAGATGGGGTTTAAGGCGGTAGAATGTGATATTCAGTTTACCAAAGATGGAGTGCCAGTGGTGATCCACGACAGTTCAGTGACCAGAACATCGAATGTAGCTATTGTGGAGACAGAGTTATTTGGTGCCAAAAAAAGAAAGCTGTCAGAATTAACTTTTGATGAAGTACGGCAGCTGGATTTTGGATCCTGGAAGTCGGAAGCCTATGTAGGAGAGAAAATACCAAGTTTTCAGGAATTTCTGGAGCTCTGCAAGCAGTATGGACTACATCCTTATATTGAATTGAAGAGTAATGGAGACTTGCCATTGCTGTATTCGATGACAGTATCCATGGGAATGCAGAATCAGGTGACCTGGATTTCATTTGATATTAATTTACTGAATAGAATGAAGCATATTTCGCCGACAGCAGAACTTGGCTGGCTGAGAAGTGGTCTGATCAATCCAAGCACAATTGCCGGAGCGAGAGCCATTCAGCTGCCAACGAATAAGGTCTATCTGATGCCAAAAACCTGGAACCTCAGTGCCGATATGCTGAAAGAGTGCTGGAAATATAATATTGGTCTGATTGCACAGTCTATCCATTCTCAGCAGGATCAGGATAAAATGAATTCTTATTATACAGCTGGAATTACCAATGGATTCTAAAAAGAGAAGAAAATGCCCGTGCTTCATGAAACAGGATATAACAAAAGCCGGTCGGATTATCACATATCCGACTGGCTTTTGCTGTCTGTATATATTTTATTCCAGCTCAAAAGCACCGGTATATAACTGATAGTATTTACCCTTCTGGGCAATCAGCTCGTCGTGGGTACCACGTTCAATGATATGTCCCTGTTCCAGAACCATAATGGCATCTGCATTGCGGACGGTAGAGAGACGGTGCGCAATGACGAATACGGTACGTCCTTTCATCAAAGCATCCATACCTTTCTGAACAATGGCTTCAGTACGGGTATCGATACTTGATGTTGCTTCATCCAGGATCATAACCGGTGGATTGGAGATGGCTGCTCTGGCAATGGAGATCAGCTGTCTCTGTCCCTGAGACAGGGAAGAACCGGTTCCGTCAATTACAGTGTCATAGCCATTTGGAAGCATTTCGATAAAGTCATGGGCATTGGCGATTTTTGCTGCTTCGATCACTTCTTCATCTGTAGCATCCAGTTTTCCGTAGCGGATATTTTCACGAATCGTTCCGGTAAACAGGTTGGTATCCTGAAGTACAATGCCAAGAGAGTGACGCAGATCAGCCTTTTTGATCTTGTTGATATTGATGTCATCATAACGGATTTTACCATCAGCCAGATCATAGAAACGGTTGATCAGGTTGGTAATGGTGGTTTTACCTGCGCCGGTAGCACCAACGAAGGCGATCTTCTGACCTGGTTTGGCATACAGGGAAATATCGTGAAGAACAATCTTATCCGGATTATATCCAAAATCCACATCATAGAAACGCACATCACCAGCCATTTTCTTATAAGTCAGGGTGCCGTCGCCATGGCGATGTTTCCAGGCCCAGGTACCGGTACGTTCTTTACATTCGGTAAGGGAGCCATCAGCAGATTCTTTTGCACGAACCAGTTCTACATATCCGTCATCGACTTCTGGTGTCTCATCCATCAGCTGGAAGATACGTCCGGCACCGGCCAGAGCCATAACGATGGAGTTCATTTGCTGAGAAATCTGTCCAATTGGGTTGGTAAAAGATTTGCTCAGCTGCAGGAAACTGGCGATTACACCAATGGTGATATTTCCAATATGGTTGTAAGCAAGAATACCACCGACAATAGCCAGAACGACATACTGGAGGTTACCAAGGTTATTCATGATTGGCATCAGAATATTGGCAAAACGGTTAGCATTAGTGGCATTGCTGCACAGCTCTTCATTCAGGCGGTCAAAGGCTTCTTCAGAACGATGCTCATAATTAAAAACCTTGACAACTTTTTGTCCATTAATCATCTCTTCAATGTAACCATTGGCAGCACCCAGGGATTCCTGCTGTTTGACAAAGTAACGGCCACTGTTGCCGGCAACTTTGCCGGTAACCTTCAGCATAAAGAAAACGGAAACAGCCACAACAAGGGAAAGATGAATACTGGTAATCAGCATAGCCACTGCAACTGAGATAATCGTCACAGCAGAAGAGAGCATCTGGGTTAAGCTTTGGGAAAGCATCTGACGCAGAGTGTCGGTATCGTTGGTATAACGGCTCATGATATCACCAAAAGAGTGGGTATCAAAGTATTTAATCGGCAGAGACTGCATATGAGTAAACAATTCATCACGGATATCTCGCAGAACTCCCTGGGAAATATTGGCCATCACGCGGGAATATACGAGAGTCGCCAGTGCACCGGCCAGATAAATGCAGCCCATGCGGACCAGTGTATGGAATAACGGTCCGAAGTCTGGATTTGCAGACTGCAGGAGCGGTGTGATATAGCTGTCAATCAGAGTCCGCAGAAACAGGGATGCAATGACTCCGGTAATGGCACTCATGAGAATACCTGCCAGAACCAGCAGCATCTGGAATTTGTAATCTTTCCAGATATATCCCATCAGACGTTTTAATGGAATCATCGGATTCTGTTCCTTCATCATCTGTTTGCGCTGTTCTTTGGACATGCCTCTTGCCATGTTTTTCATTTCGTTATTGGATTTTCTCTGGATTGGTTTGTTCTCGTTATTCATTGTCAGCAGCCCCCTTTACCTGAGAATAATATACTTCCTGATAGATCTTGCTGGAAGCTAACAGCTCTTCATGGGTTCCCACATCTGTGATGCGGCCGTTGTCCATGACGACAATACGGTCAGCATTCTGAACAGAAGAGATACGCTGTGCAATAATCAGCCTGGTCGTGTCTGGAATCTCGTCAATAAATGCCTTCTGGATCATGGCATCGGTTTTGGTATCCACAGCAGAAGTACTGTCATCCAGGATCAGGATAGCAGGTTTCTTCAGAAGCGCTCTGGCAATACAGATACGCTGTTTCTGTCCGCCGGATACATTGGAACCTCCCTGTTCAATGTAAGTGTCATACTGATCAGGGAAGGTCTGGATAAAGTCATCAGCCTGAGCCAGCTGACATGCATGGATCAGCTCTTCCTCTGTGGCATTAGGATTTCCCCAGCGTAAGTTTTCTTTAATCGTACCGGAAAACAGCACATTTTTCTGAAGTACCATGGATACGGCATCACGGAGAACTTCCAGATCATAATCACGGACATCCCTTCCACCTACCTTCAGGGTTCCACTGGTGATATCGTAGAGTCTCGGAATCAGCTGAACCAGAGAACTCTTGGCACTTCCGGTGCCGCCGATGATACCGATGGTTTCACCTGATTTAATATGCAGATCAATGTCTTTCAGACAGAGTTTCTCAGGATTCTGGCTGTAGCTAAAAGATACATGATCAAAATCAATGGAGCCATTGGCGACTTCTGTTACAGGTTTCTCTGGATTGGCAATATCCGGAACTTCAATCAGTACTTCGTTGATACGTTCCACAGAAGCCTTGGACATGATAGTCATAACGAAAATCATAGACAGCATCATCAGACTCATGAGAATCTGCATCGTATAAGTAAACATGGAAGTCAGTTCTCCAGCGGTCATGGTGCCTCCAACGATCAGATTGGCACCGATCCAGGAAATCAGGATCATGCAGGTATAGACACAGATCTGCATGACCGGGGCGTTAAAAGCAATCATTTTTTCAGCTTTGGTGAAGTCTTTATAAATGGAAGAAGAGATTTTCTTGAATTTCTGTTCTTCGAAATCTTCACGGACAAAGGATTTTACCACGCGGATACCGTGTACATTTTCCTGTACCACATTGTTCAGTTTATCATAGGTCTTAAATACACGGACAAAGATCGGGTGCACATGAGTCATGATAAACGCAAGGGCAATACCCAGGATCGGGATAACCCACAAATAAATTGTGGCCAGTTCACTGTTTACTTTGAAAGCCATGAAAAAGGCCATGATCAGCATAATCGGGGCACGTACAGCCACACGGATGATCATCTGATAGGCATTCTGGACATTGGTAATGTCGGTGGTCATACGGGTGACCAGACTGGATGTGGAAAAATGGTCGATATTCAGGAAAGAAAAATCCTGTACCTTATAAAACATTCGTTTGCGTAAGTTTTTGGCAAATCCGGCACTGGCTACTGCGGCATAATGACCGGAAAGAGCGCCAAAGGCCAGGGCAGCCATGGCAAGAACAACAAGTAACATACCGTATTTTATGATTTCTGTCATATCGCCGGTGTTGATGCCCTTATCGATTAGTACTGCCATAAAATAAGGAATCAGTACCTCCAGAAGGACTTCAAGAGCAACTGTAACAGGGGAGAGAATAGTCTCTTTTTTGTATTCTCCCACAGACTTTAAAACATTTTTTAACATTACGTCACATCCTTTCCTGATGAGTTGAATTTGAGCATGATGTGCATTTGGGATCAGGAACCTGATCAATCAGCCTCTTTAGAAGGGACAGAAGCTCTGCCTGCTCTTCTGTCGTATACAGTGCAGAAAGAGAAGCCTCAAAGTCATCAAGACGCTGCTTAATATTATTGCTGGTTTTCTGTCCTTTTTCTGTGAGAACAAGGCGCTTTAACCTTGCATCTTCTTTTACCGGGGCTCTGGTGAGATAACCGTTTTGTTCCATGGAGGAGATCAGGCTGTTAGCTGAAGAACGGCGCATACCAAAATGATGCTCAATATTTTTCTGATAATAGGGCCACCCCTCCTGATCTGCATGGGAGATTTCGCCGAGAACACAGGCCTGTGTGCCAGTCAGATGCTCATATTCATAAAATATGGAATCCAGATGCCGACGGATATGCTTGGATGCTGCATTGATATAGATACCAATATGCTCGGGCATTGGCATAAAATCACCTCATTTCCTGAAAAATTAATTGTTAGAAATCTAATTGTTAGAAAACGGACATTATAATAGCGCAGGAATAAATAATTGTCAAGATAAAAATATGTTTCTTGCAGTTTGCAGGAAATATGTCTATACTGGGGTGGAGAATATAAAAGAAAGAAAAGTTGCTATGAATAAACGAAATTATCAGAAAGAACTGGATCAGATCCTTACAGAAAACCAGAAAGAAGAGAAGATTCCGGTCCTATTGCTGCACAGTTGTTGTGCTCCGTGTAGCAGTTATGTGCTGGAGTATCTGTCGGAATACTTTTCCATCACCGTATTTTATTATAATCCGAATATTTATCCGGAAGAAGAGTATTACAAACGGGTAAAAGAACAGCAGCATTTTATCGAACAGCTTCCGGTGAAGCATCCGATCTCATTTCTGGAAGGAGAATTTCATCCCGAAGAATATTATGAGGCGGTCAAAGGTCTGGAAAAAGAGCCAGAAGGAGGGAAGAGGTGTCGTGTCTGTTTTTCACTCAGACTGCGGCGGGCAGCCGAAGAAGCAAAAAAGATCGGGGCAGATTGTATGACGACCACACTGACCATCAGTCCATTGAAAAATGCGGAAGTCTTAAATGAAGTGGGAGAACAGATAAGCAGAGAGCTGGGAGTTACCTGGCTGCCATCTGATTTTAAGAAGAAGAACGGATATAAGCGTTCGGTGGAGCTGTCAGCAGAGTATGGTATGTACAGGCAGAATTATTGCGGATGCGTATTTTCGAAAAGAGAACGGGAGGAAAATCAGTGATTTTCCAGACTCTGGCTTGATACGGGAAAAAAAGTATGCTATTCTGATACAAGGACTGTGGAAACTGTGAAACAGAGAAGCAAGCCGTGTATCAGAAATGAAAATAAAAAAGAAACAATAGAAGAGGAAGAAATATGGCACAACTTTGGGGCGGACGATTTACAAAAGAGACCGATAAGCTGGTATATAACTTTAATGCATCTATCTCTTTTGACCGCAAGTTTTATCGTCAGGATATCGAAGGCAGCAAGGCACATGTGAAGATGCTGGCTAAACAGAAAATTCTGACAGAAGAAGAAAAAGAACAGATTCTGCAGGGACTGGAGTCTATTTTAAGAGATGTAGAAAATGGCACTTTGCAGATTACAGAAGAATACGAAGATATCCACAGTTTTGTGGAAGCCAATCTGATTGACCGTATCGGAGATGCAGGTAAGAAGCTGCATACCGGACGCAGCAGAAATGATCAGGTAGCACTGGATATGAAGCTGTACACCAGAGATGAGATTGTAGAGATGGATGGTCTGGTAAAGAAGCTTCTGGATACCTTATTAAAGATGATGAAGGAACATATCGGCACTTATATGCCAGGATTTACCCATCTGCAGAAGGCGCAGCCAATTACGCTGGCTCATCATCTGGGGGCTTATTTTGAGATGTTCAAGAGAGACCGTCAGAGACTGAAAGATATTTATCATCGTATGAATTACTGCCCGCTGGGAAGCGGCGCACTGGCAGGTACCACGTATCCGCTGGATCGTGAATATACAGCAGAACTGATGGGATTTGATGGACCTACATGGAACAGTATGGATTCCGTTGCAGACAGAGATTATGTAATCGAACTGTTATCTGCATTATCTACGATCATGATGCATCTGAGCAGATTCTGTGAAGAGATTATTATTTGGAATACCAATGAGTATCGGTTTGTGGAGATTGACGATGCCTACAGTACAGGAAGCAGTATCATGCCACAGAAAAAGAACCCGGATATTGCAGAGCTGGTAAGAGGAAAGACCGGACGTGTCTATGGCGCCCTGACTTCTATTCTGACAACAATGAAGGGACTTCCGCTTGCCTACAATAAAGATATGCAGGAAGATAAAGAACTGACCTTTGACGCAATCGACACGACCAAAGGCTGTCTGGCATTGTTTACCGGCATGATTTCCACGATGAAGTTTCGTAAGGATGTAATGGAAAACAGTGCGAAAAACGGATTTACCAATGCAACAGATGCGGCTGATTATCTGGTAAACCATGGGGTACCATTCCGTGATGCACATGGTATTGTAGGACGTTTGGTATTGTACTGCATTGATAAGAATATTTCTCTGGATGACATGTCACTGGAAGAATACAAGGCGATCAGTCCGGTATTTGAAGATGATATTTATGAGGCAATCAGTATGAAGACCTGTGTAGAAAAACGTCAGACCATTGGCGCACCATCGGAAGAGTCCATGAAGAAAGTGATTGCAATAAACGAAGCATATTTAAAAGAGTATCCTGCGATGCACACAGAGCAATGATGATACTACAGGTTACAGGAGAGGAGAATATTATGAACGAAAAATTAAGAGTCGGCATTTTAGGAGCTACCGGTATGGTAGGACAGAGATTTATTTCGCTGCTGGAGAATCATCCATGGTTTGAAGTAGTAACACTGGCAGCCAGCCCAAGAAGTGCCGGAAAGACATACGAAGAAGCAGTTGGTGGAAGATGGAAAATGGATACACCGATGCCGGAAGCAGTAAAAAATATCGTTGTTATGAATGTAAACGATGTGGAAAAAGTAGCTGCAAGCGTAGATTTCGTTTTCTCAGCAGTAGATATGTCCAAAGACGAGATCAAAGCGATTGAAGAAGAATATGCAAAGACAGAGACACCGGTTGTTTCCAATAACAGTGCCCACAGATGGACTCCCGATGTGCCAATGGTGATTCCGGAGATCAATGCAGAGCATTTTAAAGTAATCGAATCCCAGAAAAAACGTCTGGGAACTACAAGAGGCTTTATTGCAGTAAAACCTAACTGTTCAATCCAGAGTTATGCGCCATGTCTGGCTGCATGGAGAGAGTTTGAGCCGTATGAAGTGGTAGCTACCACATATCAGGCGATTTCCGGTGCAGGAAAGACCTTTAAAGAATGGCCGGAAATGATCGAGAACGTGATTCCATATATCGGCGGAGAAGAAGAGAAGTCCGAGCAGGAACCACTGAGAATCTTAGGGGAAGTAAAAGATGGTGTGATTGTAAAGGCAGAAGAGCCAGTGATTACCTGCCAGTGCGTACGTGTACCAGTTCTGAACGGACATACCGCAGCGGTATTTGTAAAATTCAGAAAGAAACCGACCAAAGAACAGCTGATTGAAAAACTGGTGAACTTCAAGGGGCTTCCGCAGGAAAAAGAGCTTCCAAGTGCACCAAAACAGTTCATCCGTTATATGGAAGAAGACAACCGTCCACAGGTTAAGGAAGATGTGAACTATGAAAATGGTATGGGAATCTCGATCGGACGTCTTCGTGAAGACACGGTATATGACTATAAGTTCATCGGTCTGTCACACAATACCGTAAGAGGAGCAGCAGGAGGAGCTGTTCTCTGCGCAGAAAGTCTGAAAGCATTAGGTTATATAACCAGAAAATAAAAACGCAGACAGGTTCGCGCCTGTCAGCATAAAGTATGGAGCATAGATGGTTCAATGATACGATTTAAAAATCTTACCAGAAGTTATGGACCTGGAAAAGGAATCTATGATTTCTCATTTGAAGTAGAAGAAGGAGAAGTGTTTGGGCTGCTTGGCCCGGCTGGATCCGGAAAAACCACAGCGCTTCGTATGCTTATGGGATTTGAAGAAGCAACTAAGGGAAGATGTGCAATGAATGGGAAAGACTGTGCGAAAGCCAGCCTTTCCCTTCGTAGGATTACAGGGTATCTGCCGCAGAATCTGAGATTACCGTCAGAGCTGACCGGAAGACAGTTCCTGAAGTCTATGGCACAGATGCGAGGGGTGAAGAATCTGGAACGGCTGTTTGAACTGGCAGCCAGACTGAACCTGGATGTAGATCAGAAGATCGGAAAGATGATCTCGTCAGATGTAAAAAAAACAGGGATTATCTGTGCCTTGCAGCATAATCCTCAGGTGGTGCTGCTGGATCAGCCTTTTCATCATCTGGATCCCAAGAGCCGCAGTGTACTGATTGACATTATTCTGGAAGAAAAAGAAAAGGAGCATATGGTGCTGCTGGCATCGGATGATGTGAACTGCATAGATATGACCTGTGACAGAGTGGGGCTTCTGGATCATGGAAATATGGTATATATTGGTGATATCGAGGATCTGCGGGAAAACATGTGCAGAGAATATATGATTCAGTTTCATGACGAAAGAAATGCAATGAAGTTCGCAGGTGAGGATTTTGAGATCAAAAGTATGAAGGATCGGAATGTAGTCGTATCGATCAGAGGTGCGGTAAAGCCGCTGCTGCAGGCATTAACAGCCTATGAAGTGACGGAAATCGAGCCGGTTCCTACATCCTTAAAGGAAACATTTGAACATATTTATGGAGGCAGACTTCATGTTTAGTAATCCGATTATCAGACAGGATCTAAAGATTAATAAATTCAGAATTCTGGTTCTGTTTCTTTTGCAGATGTGCAGCATGCTGCTGGCTATTGGTATCTGCGAAATGAATCTGATAGAGATCTCTGATATTTTCTGGGATACCATTCCGGTGATTTTGATTCCAATGCTGCTGGAGATGATCCTTGCATATGAAACAATAACAAAATGTAAAGAAGATGGCACGATGGATCTGATTCTGGCAACCGGAATAAAGCCTGATAAGATCCTGCGCAGTAAAGCAGCGGTGATTTATGGAAGTGGTGCATGTCTGATTCTGTGTTCGGCACTTCTCGGATGCCTGACTCGTGTATACAGGCTCACCGGAGAGTGGAATCAGAAAGAGTATATCCTGTTAAATATAGGTGCATGCTGCTTACAGATAGGTCTGTCAGGCTTTAGCTACTGGATGTCGGCCCGTTGCAGCAACCTGAAAAGTTATATCAGAACAGCGGTGTTGATTCCATTGGCAATGTATGGCATTTATATAGCCTATTACTGGGTAAATCAGCTGTTTTTCTTAAAGTATGTAACGATATTCAGTCTGTACTGTCAGGCATGGTTTGCACAGGAATCCATACTGGCACTGATCGGAAGCGCAGTTTTGCTGGCAATCGGGCTGATCTGTTTCTTTTTCGGAAACAGGGAATTTTTTAATGATATTAAGTAACTATTCAGAATCCACTGTGAAGGTACGGAACAGTTATGATCATATTTTTCCAGAATAGGGGTGAAAAATGGGAAAGGCGTTATTTATCGCTGAAAAACCAAGTGTTGCGCAGGAATTTGCAAAAGCACTGAAAGTAAATACCACAAGAAAAGATGGCTTCCTGGAGAGTGATACAGCTATAGTGACCTGGTGTGTTGGACATCTGGTCACTATGAGTTATCCGGAAGTCTATGATGAAAAGTATAAGAAGTGGAGCCTGGCGACACTTCCTTTTTTACCGGAAAAGTTTCTGTATGAAGTGATTCCACAGGTGGAAAAGCAGTTTAAAATCGTCAGTAGCCTGCTGAACCGGCCAGATGTAGATACCATCTATGTCTGTACCGACTCCGGACGGGAAGGAGAATATATTTACCGTCTGGTAGAACAACAGGCTAAAGTAGATATTCAGAAGAAAAAGAGAAAACGTGTCTGGATCGATTCTCAGACTGAAGAAGAAATTCTGCGTGGAATAGAGACAGCAAAGGATCTGTCTGAATATGACAACCTGGGGGATGCAGCCTATTTGCGTGCAAAAGAAGACTATCTGATGGGTATCAATTTTTCCAGACTTTTATCATTAAAATATGGAGATGTGATTTCGAATTATCTGAATACCCGTTATACGGTAATTTCAGTGGGAAGGGTGATGACCTGTGTTCTGGGAATGATTGTGCGAAGAGAACGGGAAATAAGACAGTTTGTCAAGACTCCGTTTTATCGTGTAGTCAGTACATTAGACTGCCAGGGAAGTACCCTGGAAGGGGAATTCCGGGCAGTGGAAGGATCTGCCTGGTATCAGTCACCGAAGCTGTACAAAGAAAATGGGTTCAAAGAGAAAAACGATGCGGAAGAACTGATTCGTGTACTTTCCCAGGCACAGCCATTTCAGGCAGTTGTGGAAAAAATCGAACGGAAAAATGAAAATAAGAATCCGCCGCTGCTTTTTAATCTGGCAGAACTTCAGAATGAATGTTCCAGGCTGTTTAAGATCAGTCCGGATGAGACATTGAAGATTGTGCAGGAACTATATGAGAAAAAGCTGGTGACCTATCCGAGAACCGATGCCAGAGTACTTTCGACTGCAGTAGCAAAAGAGATTCATAAGAATCTTAAGGGACTGTGTGGATTTGAACCAACCGGAAGCTTTGCAGCGGAAGTACTGGAACAGGGGAATTATAAAAAAATTGCATCCACCAGATATGTTAATGATAAACAGATCACGGACCATTATGCGATCATTCCCACTGGTCAGGGGCTGGGAGCACTGCGAAGTGTGTCAGCACGTTCTGCAAAGGTATACGAGCTGATTGCCAGACGTTTTCTGAGTATTTTTTATCCGGCAGCAGTCTATAAGAAAGTCTCGCTGGTGACGATGATTGGAAAAGAACGATTCTTTTCTGCCTGTCGTGTACTGGAAAAAGAAGGGTATCTGAAAGTGATAAACGGAAAGAAAAGCGGGGAAGAACAGACAGACCAGCATCTGCTGACCCGGCTTCAGAATCTGAAAAAGGGCAGTGTGCTTCTGGTAAAAGGTCTGGAGATCAAAGAAGGGGAGACAGCACCGCCGAAGCGGTACAATTCTGGTTCTATGATTCTTGCTATGGAAAATGCCGGACAGCTGATCGAAGATGAAGAGCTGAGAGAGCAGATCAAAGGAAGTGGAATCGGAACCAGTGCCACCCGTGCGGAGATTCTGAAAAAACTGATCTCCAACCAGTATATAGCATTAAACAAAAAGACACAGATTCTGACACCTACACTTCTGGGTGAAATGATCTTTGATGTGGTGAGTGTATCCATTCGTTCGCTTTTGAATCCGGAGCTGACGGCAAGCTGGGAGAAAGGGCTGACTTATGTGGCAGAAGGAACCATCACATCAGACGAGTATATGACGAAGCTGAATCATTTTGTCCGCACCAGAACCGATGCGGTATTACATATGAACCAACACATTGCATTGCGGGAATACTTTGATGCATCTGCACAGTATTATCCTGCCGGTGGAAAGCAGGGAACTGTAAAGAAGACTGCCGTTACACGAAAAAAGAAATAGTAGTAGGAGGAAAAACAAATGGAAATCGAAGCAGCAAAGATCAGTAATTTATACAATCTGGAAGAAACGATTGCGGGAAAGCTTTTTGAAGGTGCGACCTATCCATGGGAAGTGCTGCCAAAGATCAGCACATTTATTGTGGAGCTGGGCAATCAGTTAAGCAGTGAGGAATATGAAAAACGGGGAGAAAACGTATGGGTTGCCAAAAGTGCAAAAGTAGCACCAACGGCTTACATTAACGGACCGGCGATCATTGGAAAAGAGAGTGAGATTCGTCACTGCGCATTTATCCGTGGAAATGCCATTGTAGGAGAGGGCGCTGTAGTCGGCAACTCTACAGAACTGAAAAATGTGGTATTGTTTAACAAAGTACAGGTTCCGCACTATAATTATGTGGGCGATTCCATTCTTGGATACCGTGCACACATGGGAGCAGGAAGTATTACTTCCAATGTAAAATCAGATAAAACACTGGTGGTAGTAAAGGACGGGGAAGATCAGATTCCGACCGGGCTGAAGAAGTTCGGTGCCATGCTGGGAGACTGTGTGGAAGTAGGATGTAATTCGGTACTGAATCCTGGTACTGTAGTGGGCAGAAATGCACAGATTTATCCAACCTCCTGTGTGCGTGGGGTGATCAGAGCGAACAGCATCTACAAGAAACAGGGAGAAATTGTAGAAAAGAGATAGAGCGCATCGAATCCTGTCGATGGAAACTCCTTGACAGAACGGAGAAAAGATTGCTATGATAAATGCAATTCACATTAATTCTGTCGCGGCATTCGCCGCAGGTTCTCCATCAGATGTAAAAGAATAAGAAGATAAGAGCAGTCAGTTTCTATATGTTACTGTTCACTGCCACGGTTTTGCAGGATGTTTTTTGTGAGAGAAAGTTACAGAAAAAATATCAGATCTTCCAGTTGACATTTGACGGGAAATCATATAGTATAAATCTAGAAAAACGAACATAGGTTCGAGTCAGGAGCGTTGAGAGAATGAATGATGAGAAGCAGAAGGCACTGGATGCCGCTCTGTCACAGATAGAGAAGCAGTTTGGAAAAGGATCTGTTATGAAACTGGGAGATTCCAGCAATAATATGAATGTTGAGACCATTCCTACCGGTTCCCTGAGCCTGGATATCGCACTGGGACTTGGGGGAATTCCGAAGGGACGTGTGATTGAAGTATACGGTCCGGAGTCCAGTGGTAAGACGACGGTAGCACTTCATATGGTGGCTGAGGTACAGAAGAGGGGTGGTGTAGCCGGGTTCATCGATGCAGAGCATGCACTGGATCCTGTCTATGCATCCAAGATAGGAGTAGATATTGACAATTTATATATTTCACAGCCAGACAATGGGGAACAGGCCCTGGAGATTACCGAGACACTGGTGCGTTCCGGAGCGGTAGATATCATCATTGTGGACTCTGTGGCAGCACTGGTACCGAAGGCAGAGATTGATGGGGACATGGGAGATTCCCATGTGGGTCTGCAGGCACGTCTGATGTCACAGGCGCTGAGAAAGCTGACTGCATGTATCAGCAAGACCAATTGCACCGTGATTTTTATCAATCAGCTGCGTGAAAAGGTGGGAGTCATGTTTGGTAATCCGGAGACGACTACCGGTGGCCGTGCACTGAAGTTTTATTCCTCTGTACGTATGGATGTACGTAGAATTGAGACACTGAAGCAGGCTGGAGAGATGATTGGTAACCGTACCAGAATCAAAGTGGTGAAGAACAAGATCGCTCCGCCATTCAAGGAAGCAGAGTTTGATATTATGTTCGGAGAAGGTATCTCCAGAGAAGGAGATGTGTTGGATCTGGCGGCTAATCTTGGAATTATTAACAAGAGTGGTGCATGGTATGCATACAATGGTGAGAAGATTGGCCAGGGGCGTGAGAATGCGAAGCAGTACTTAAGAGATCACCCAGACGTGATGGCAGATGCAGAGAGCAAGGTTCGTGAACATTATGGCCTTCAGGGAGCAGCTGCGGAACAGAATGCATCGGCTTCCACTGTATCAGAAGCGGAAGAGGAATAATTCGCGATGGCATATGATATGCAAAAAAGGGCGAAGCTTCGCTGTATGCATCTGCTGGAGAAACGGGACTATACGGAGAAAGAACTTCGGCAGAAGCTGACAGCAGGTAAGACAGAGTATACACAGGAAGAGATGGATATCGCCATTGACTATGTGAAAAGCTTTCGTTATGTGGATGATGGCAAATATGCCTGTAAGTACATAGAAGCAATGAGATCCAGAAAGAGCAGAAGACAGATTGAGCAGGAACTGTATCAGAAGGGCGTTGATAAGGAACTGATACAGGAAGCTTTCGAGGTGACGGGAGAGGTTCCTGAAGAAGAACAGATTGCCAGATGGATGGAAAAGAGACATTATAATCCAGAATCTGCAGATCTGAAAGAGAAGCAGAAGATGTATGCATTCCTGGCAAGAAAGGGATTTTGCCCAGAGAATATTCAGAGAGCATTAAAGGCGGAATTTGTATAAAAATGATGAAAAGCCGGAATGAGGGACAAGAATTTTTATCACTTATTCCGGCTTTTATGTTCATCTGCTTGACAGAACAATAAATCCAGTATAGAATAGAAGTGTTGTATTGTACAATGAAAATTTAATAAGGAGGTGCTCCTGTGAATGCGATGACGTTTGTTATCTGTATTGTGGTCGCCTTGATTGCAGCAGCTATTAGCTGGGTGGCAGCAATAGCTTATCGTAAGAACGTAGCAGAGAAGACGATAGGAAGTGCGGAAGAAAAAGCCCGGGACATAATAGATGACGCATTGAAAGTTGCAGAGACGAAAAAGCGTGAGGCACTGCTTGAAGCAAAAGAAGAGTCGATGAATCGAAAGAATGAACTTGATAAAGAGACCAGAGAGCGTAGAGCAGAGCTGCAGAAGTATGAAAGACGCGTACTGGCAAAAGAAGAAGCCATAGAGAAAAAGTCCGATGCACTGGAGAGACGGGAAAGCAATCTGGCCAGCAGAGAAGAAGAATTAAAGATAAAAAGCGTAGAGATTGAAGAAATTCATGAGAAAAAAGTGCAGGAACTGGAGAGAATCTCAGGTTTAACCTCCGAACAAGCAAAAGACTATCTGTTAAAAACTGTTGAAGACGAAGTGAAAAGCGATACTGCCAGACTCTACAAAGAACTGGAAAGTAAAGCAAAAGAAGACGCAAACAAAAAGGCAAAGGAATATGTGGCAACTGCAATTCAGCGTTGCGCTGCTGATCATGTGGCAGAAGCTACGATTTCTGTGGTACAGCTCCCTAGTGATGAGATGAAGGGACGTATCATCGGTCGAGAAGGCCGTAACATCCGTACACTGGAGACGATGACAGGTGTGGATCTGATTATTGACGATACACCAGAAGCAGTCATCTTATCCAGCTTCGATCCAATCAGAAGAGAAGTAGCAAGAATTGCTCTTGAGAAGCTGATTGTGGATGGACGTATTCATCCGGCAAGAATCGAAGAGATGGTAGAAAAAGCGCAAAAAGAAGTAGAGACAATGATTCGCGAAGAAGGCGAAGCAGCAGCATTAGAGGTAGGAGTACATGGAATTCACCCTGAACTGATCCGTCTGCTTGGTAGAATGAAGTTCCGTACCAGTTATGGTCAGAACGCATTGAAGCATTCTATCGAAGTTGCACAGTTGTCAGGTCTTTTAGCAGGGGAAATCGGTGTGGATATCCGTATGGCAAAACGTGCCGGTTTATTACATGATATTGGCAAGTCCATTGACCATGAAATTGAAGGATCTCATGTGCAGATTGGTGCAGATCTCTGTAAGAAATACAAAGAATCTACAACCGTTATCAATGCGGTGGAATCACATCATGGCGATGTAGAACCGGAAACTCTGATTGCATGTATCGTACAGGCTGCCGACACCATTTCAGCAGCTCGTCCTGGTGCGAGAAGAGAGACTCTGGAAACATATACCAACAGATTAAAACAGTTAGAGGATATATCAAACTCATTCAAGGGTGTTGATAAATCATTTGCTATTCAGGCAGGTAGAGAGATTCGAATTATGGTTGTTCCTGAAAAAGTCAGCGATGCCGATATGGTATTGATGGCAAGAGATATTTCCAAGCAGATAGAAGCTGAGATGGAATATCCTGGACAGATTAAAGTAAGTGTAATACGTGAGTCACGTGCAGTGGATTACGCAAAATAAAAAAGACCGGTGTTGATCAGTAAATGTGAAACACCGGTTTTCTTTTTTGCAGAAATCGTGTATAGATGCACTCACCAAAAGGAGATGGAAAGCATGCATTATGAGAATGTGACAACCGGAATATTTCGTTCCAGAAAGAATCGTTTTATTGCCGAGATCGAGCTGGATGGGGAAGTAGTCCTGTGTCATGTAAAAAATACAGGAAGGTGTCGGGAATTGTTTATACCCGGAGTAAAAGCGATTCTTCAGGAAAGCGGCAATCCGAATCGTAAGACAAGATACGATCTGATTGCAGTATATAAAAAGGGGCAGTTGATCAATGTGGATTCACAGGTGACCAATACAGTAGTGGAAGAATGGGTAAAAGAAAGTGGCTATTTCCGGAATCTGACAAAAGTAAAGCGGGAAGTGACCTGTGGAAAGTCCAGATTTGATCTGTATGTAGAATACGGAGATGGAAAAAAAGCATTCATAGAAGTGAAAGGTGTAACACTGGAAGAGAATGGGATAGCAAGATTTCCAGATGCGCCGACACTGCGAGGTGTGAAGCATGTAGAAGAACTGGCTGCCTGCCGGGCGGATGATTACGAGGCATATCTGTTTTTTGTGGTACAGATGAAGCAAATCCGTTATGTGGAGCCTAACTGGAATACACATCCGGAGTTTGGATATGCACTCAGAAAAGCAGCAGATGCCGGTGTGCATCTGCTGGCTTATGACTGTCAGATGACAGAAAACAGTATCCGAATTGATCAGCCGCTGCCGGTAGTTATAGAATAAACAGGATCAGACGGAGTGAGTACGAGCCAGATCCAGAAGATGCGGGAGCAGATAATCAGCCAGTTCTTCATGACCATAGGTGGTTGGATGAATACCGTCTACGGTGACGGCATCATAATCTTCATTTTGAACCAGAGAAGTCATATAAGCGTGCAGTGGAACAAATGGCAGGGAAAGAGAAGCACAGATCTCGCCCATGATCTGTTCCAGTTCCAGCACATAAGGGATCCATAGCTGGTATTTTTGCGGATGTGGAAAAATAAAAGGACCGGAACACAACACAGCGGCGCCAGAGTCATGGAGTCGCATCAGAACTTCCCGGTAATGTTCGGCAAAGCGCAGATCATTCAGAGTGACATTGGTGTTTAGCGCTACGCCGATATCGTTGATACCAATCATCAGGGAGATAACATCAGGATGTCCCTTCAGAAATCCGCGGTTTAACCGTTCCAGAAGAGCGGCAACTGTGAAACCGTCGATCCCTTTGTTTACAATCTGTGCATCTGGACCAAGCTGTTTGGCCAGCATAGCTACATAGCCATCTCCCAGGCTGCCTGTTTCCGGCATCCAGAGGTGGTTAGAATCAGTGATACTGTCACCAAGAAATAAATAATCAGTTTTCATGTTCAGCCTCCGTAATCATCCCGAAATTCGTGAATATCAAATGTCAGGTTATAGGATGATTATAGTTGCTGAACGATGGAAAAACAACTATAATGAAAGTCGAAATAAACGAATGAAACGGAGGGGTGGGGCAAAAGTCCCACAATTGGAATGAACAAAAAAGAAATTGCAGAGATCAAAAAGCAATATACGCAGGAAAAATGCCCTGCCACCAAAATCTGTGGCTGTTACGTAGATGGAGAAAAAAAGAAGCAGGCAGAATTCCGTCAGGCGTTTCTGTCACTTCCGGATGAAGAGTTTTTTAAATATCTGAATATTTTCCGTAAGGCAATGTCCGGAACCATCGGAAAGAATCTGCTGACTATGGAATTCCCGCTGGATACAGAGATGGAAGGCGGAACCCAGGAACTGCTTATGAAGCTGAAAGCGACAGAACTGAAAGATGACGGAATACTGGAAGAATTCTATGATAAAATCATAGACTCTTATTATTATGTGGGAAATTATCTGATTCTGCTGATCTATGGTGTCTATGATATCCCTGGAAAATCTTCAGATAATCTGGAGATGTTTGATGCATCCGATGAGATCTATGAACATATTATTTGTTGTATCTGCCCGGTGAATCTGTCGAAGCCATGTCTGTCTTACAATGCAGAAGACCATTGCTTTGAAAACAATATTCAGGACTGGGTGGTGGATATGCCAATGCTGGGATTTTTGTTCCCGGCCTTTCATGACCGCAGTGCAGATATACATAGTCTGTTATATTACAATCAGAAAGCAGAACAACCTGCAAATGATTTTGTGGACGCAGTGCTTGGATGTGTTCTGCCGATGACAGCAGGAGACCAGAAAGAGATCTTTCAGGAGCTGGTGGAACAGACACTTGGGGATGACTGCAGTTATGAGATGGTCAGAACAATCTATGACAATTTAAATGAGATGCTGGAAGAACAGAAAGAAGAACCAGAGCCTCTGAAGCTGGAAAAGAATGATGTGAAGCGTCTTCTGGAGCAGAGCGAAGTAACCAATGAAAAGCTGGAGGAATTTGACAGTCACTATGAGGAGACTGCTGGAGAAAATGCATCGTTTATGGCAGCCAATGTGGTGAACAGACGAAAGTTTGAAATTAAGACACCGGATATTGTAATTCAGGTGAATCCGGAACGGACAGATCTGGTGGAGACCAGAGAGATTGATGGAAAGAAATGCCTGGTCATTGAACTGAATGATGAAGTAGAAGTGAATGGAATTTTGATCAGGTAAACCAAGGATAAAAGGAGTGTGAACATTTATGATAACCATCAAAGAATACAGAGGACATATCAGAAACTGGGAGAGTCTGTGCGCAGAACTGCAGATTGATGCATCCCTTACAAGAGAGAAAAGAGAAAAAGAGATTTTGATCAAAGCGTATGAAGTGTGGGGACATGACATGGCAGACCATCTGTATGGTATGTTTGCTTTTGCACTGTGGGATGATGAAAAAGAGGAGCTGTTTGCTTTAAGAGACCAGTTTGGAACCAAGCCATTTTATTATTATATGACAAAAGATGGACAGCTTTTGTATGGAACTATGATTCGGGATATTATGAAACAGCCAGGCTTTGAGAAAGAATTGAACGAAGAAATGCTCCAGATTTATCTGACGCTGACGTATGTGGGCGGAGAGGATACTTTCTTCAAAGGCGTGAAAAAACTGATGCCGGGACATTTCCTGGTATGGAAAAACGGAACACTGACGATCACCAGATACTGGACACCGGAATTTCATCCGGACGAGAGTAAAACGCTGGAGGATTGGGCGAATGAGATTCATACCACTGTTCAGAATGTGATGCCGGAAGTACTGGCCAGGGATGAGAGTGCAGAAGCATTCCTGTCTGGTGGTGTGGATTCATCTTATGTAGTGGCGGTATCTAATGTGAAAATGACAGATTCCTGTGGGTATGAAGAAGAACGCTTTGATGAATCCGGACTGGCAAAACAGACTGCAGATCTTTTACACAGAGAGAACAGCAGATGTCTGATTACACCGGAAATGTATTTTGATATCGTGCCATATGTTATGTATGAGATGGAGCAGCCACTGGCAGATGCTTCAGCGATTGCCTTTGCGATAGCCTGCAAAGAAACGGCAAAACATACAAAGATTTGTTATTCTGGAGAAGGCTCAGATGAATTTTTTGGCGGATATAATATGTATCGCAATGCCACACGTTATGGTGACAACCTAAAGACCTTCTATGTAGGCAATACAAATATCATGAAAGAAGACGAGAAAAAGCGGATTCTGAAACATTATAATGAAGATGTACTGCCAATTAACCTGGTAAAAGATATTTATGAAGAAATCGAGGGACTGGATCCACTGGCGAAGATGTCTGATATTGATATTCAGATCTGGCTGGAAGGAGATATTTACCTGAATGTAGATAAGATGAGTACGGCAGCAGGTCTGGAGATTCGTATGCCATTGACAGACCGCCGTGTCTTTGATATTGCATCCAGAATGCCATCCTGCTATAAAGTGAACGGGGAGCAGAATAAAGTGGCATTCCGTACCGCAGCTGCCAAAGTTCTGCCAGAAGAGATCGCTTTTCGTAAAAAGCTGGGATTCATTGTACCGATCCGTATCTGGATGGCAGACGAACGTTACAATCAGGATGTACAGGCGAAGTTCCACAGTGAAATGGCTACTAAATTCTTCAATATAGAAGAGATTCAGAAAATCTTTGACGAATATGTAGGAGGCAATTCAGATAACTGGAGAAAGGTTTGGACTATCTACACCTTCCTGGTATGGTATGAAGAGTATTTTGTGAAAAGTGAGCGTTGACTTTTGCCAGATGGTTTGTTATCATAAGAACAATGCAAAAAGAAATACAATAAGAATAAAAGTAAAACAGATTCCGTGAGGGAGTAGTTCGCGTGAAAGCGTGATTTGTCAACAGACCCGGTCAGCAGACCTGGCAAATCTTAAAGAATGAGACTCATGTATGCTTTAATGATAAGGCATGCGTGGGTCTTTTTTATTGCATGAATGAAAAGAAAAATTTTGCGGAAACTGTATTTGCAAAGAAAAGGAGGAATTATATGCAGGAATTTATTCAGGGAGCAGCGCTCCCAGTGGTAGTATTACTTTTGGTTGTGGGATTTTTCCTTCTGATCAAGGGGGCAGACTGCTTTGTAGAAGGCAGCTCCAGTATTGCCAAAAGGCTGAAAGTGCCATCCATCATTATCGGATTGACGATTGTAGCTATGGGAACATCCCTTCCGGAGACTGCTGTCAGTGTCACTGCATCCATGGTGAATAATAATGCGTTAGCTATCAGCAATGTTGTTGGATCGAATATTTTCAACCTGATGTTTGTAATAGGAGTTTGTTCGATCCTTACTCCCATTGCAGTACAGCGGGATACCGTTGTACGGGATATTCCGTTATCCGTGATTTGCGCACTGCTGCTGGCAGGCCTGGGAGTACTGGCTATAGGAGATAAAGGCCCTTATATTCTGGGACATCTGGACGGTGTGATTTTCCTGGCACTGTTTGCCTGCTATATCGTCATGATGATCCGAAGCGCACGAAAAGCAAGAGCAGAAGGCAAAGAAGTCGCCATTGAATGCGAAGAAGAATTAAAAGTATTGTCTTATCCAAAAAGTTTTCTTTTTATTGCAGGCGGAGCTATCGCCATTGCAGCAGGCGGTGATCTCACGGTAGATACCGCCAGCCGGATTGCCATAGAGCTGGGAATGAGCCAGACGCTGGTAGGGCTGACCATTGTATCTATCGGAACGTCTCTTCCGGAACTGGTAACATCCATTGTAGCGGCCAGAAAAGATGAAGTAGATATGGCGGTAGGAAATGCGGTTGGATCCAATATTTTTAATATTTTGATGGTGCTTGGAATCGCTTCTGCTATCAATCCAATCAGTATTTTAACTGAGAATCTGGTCGATATCATGATCCTGGTGGGATTTTCGATTTTGGTGTGGGCATTTGCTGCAACAAAAAGAAAGATCACACGGAAAGAAGGGATTGCCATGGCTGGACTGTATCTGGTGTATGCAGTTTATATTATCTTAAGATAAATGAGGGGCAACGGTTATGTTATTGTTTTGGAAAGTACTTTTGACAGAATTTATTGCGGAAATGGGAGATAAGACACAGCTGATGCTGGTGGCCATGACTTCTAAGTATAAAATGAAAGATATCCTGCTGGGAACCGGTGTAGCCATACTGATTCTGAATGGTCTGGCAGTACTGGCCGGAGGTCTGGTCAGTGAAGTGATCCCGACCTGGCTGATCCGACTGATTGCAGCTGGAGCATTTTTGTTTTTTGCAGTGACGACTTTAAAAGGTGAGGATGACGAAGAAGAGGTAAAAGACAGCGGAAAAGGCAAAATTGCAGCATTATCTGTCTGTTCCACTTTCTTCGTGGCAGAGCTGGGAGATAAGACACAGCTGACAGCGATTACCTTTGGAGCCAATGAAGGAATGGAAGCAGCATTGATTGTATGGCTGGCCTGTTCCATTGGACTTTTTGCAGCAGATATCATTGGTATGCTGGTAGGGTATCTGCTGAAAAACAAAATGCCGGAGGGTGTATTAAATAGCGTGGCATTCTGTATCTTCTTTGTATTTGGGATCCTGACATTACGAGAAGGACTGGAAATGCTGATGGGTGCCGGAAATGTATGGGTGATAGGAACTACTGTGGCAGCAGCAGTGATTTTTGCAATTGTCTGTCTTGGCCTGTACCGGAAGAAAAAAGCTGTGTAAAACAGTCTTTTATCTTCCGATACAGAAATTTTAATTTAACACTTGACAAATTGACACTTACCGCCTATAATATTATTTGTTCGTCAGAACGATGTGCGTTTAGCTCAGCTGGATAGAGCGTTTGGCTACGGACCAAAAGGTCGGGAGTTCGAATCTTCTAACGCACGTACCTGATCCGGGATTCTCATTTGAGAGTTCCGGATTTTTTTGTTGCAATGAGAAAGGAAATTTATAAAGAGGTGTGAATCATGAAAGCAAATTCAAATACGCAGACCATGGGAACGGAGAAGATTCCAAAGTTACTGGCGCAGCTGGCGATCCCCGCAGTGGTGGCTCAGGTAGTGAATCTTCTGTATAATATCGTGGATCGTATCTATATTGGACATATAAGTGGAATTGGAGCATCAGCACTGACGGGAGTAGGACTGTTTACGCCGATTCTGATGTTGTTGAATGCGTTTGCCATGCTGGCAGGTTCTGGTGGGGCACCAAGAGCAGCGATTGCCATGGGGCAACAGGAGAAAGAAAAAGCAGAAAAGATCATGGGAAACTGTTTTGCGTTGATTCTCGTCCTGTCGGTAATACTGACAACCGTATTTTATCTGTTTGCACCGCAGCTGTTACAGGCATTTGGAGCCAGCGAGGTAACTTTGCCATATGCAGTGGAATATGCAAGAATCTATATTCTGGGAAGTGCGTTTGTGCTGGTGGTACTGGGAATGAATCCGTTTATTACTACTCAGGGATTCGCAAAGATCAGTATGCTGACTACCGTGATTGGTGCAGTTATCAACATTTTTTTGGATCCGGTATTTATCTTTGTATTTGACATGCAGGTGCGCGGGGCGGCTTTGGCTACTGTGATCAGTCAGGCTGCTGGCGCCATGTGGATTTTGAAGTTTCTGTCTGGGAAAAAGTCAATTCTTCAGTTGAAAAAGAAGAATATGCGACTGGAGAAGACTGTGATATTACCATGTTTGGCACTTGGAATTTCCAATTTTACCATGTTGTCGACAGAGAGCATTCTTTCGATCAGTTTTACCACCAGTCTGGCCAGATATGGCGGCGATATGGCAGTGGGAGCCATGACCATTATCAACAGCGTCAGCCAGCTGGTTACTATGCCGATACAGGGGATCTGCCAGGGTGGTCAGCCAATTATCAGCTACAATTTTGGAGCCCGCAATAATGAACGGGTAAAAGAAGCGTTCTTTACCCAGTTTAAAGTATGTGTGCTGTTCAGCACGATTTGTTGGGGAATTCTGATGATTACACCACAGATTTTTGCGGGAATGTTCTCTGGCAATGAAGAACTTGTGACATACACAGCCTGGACATTGCGCATCTATATGGCAGGTATATTTGCTATAGGATTTCAGTTGTGCTGCCAGCAGAGTTTTATGGCATTGGGACAGGCGAAGGTCAGTCTGTTTCTGGCTGTGCTGCGAAAATTGATATTGCTGATCCCGCTGATATTTTTGCTTCCGATGTTGATTGAAAATAAAGTTTTTGCAGTATTTCTGGCTGAGCCAGTCAGTGATATTCTGGCTGCTACCGTGACAACGAGTGTATTTTTGAGTAATTTTAATGGGATTTTAAAAAGAGGTGCAGGCAGGTAGGATGTATGTATATGAAACAAAAATCCGAAGAATTCAATAATCTGAATTCTTCGGATTTCTAAATACGTGCGTTAGAAGATTCGAACTCCCGACCTTTTGGTCCGTAGCCAAACGCTCTATCCAGCTGAGCTAAACGCACATGTCCTAACGAACAATAAATATTATAGGATACAAGAAACAAATTGTCAAGTAATAACTGAAAAAATATTGAATAAAATGTAACAGTTTCGCTGCAAGGCTGAACTGTTACTAAAAAAGACAGATAATTGCCATCTTTGCTTGATTATTATTCGCCAAAGTTGTATGATAATAGATGAGTATTCTCTGGCTAAGACAGATTTTTTCAATGTGTGGCCGGAAATTTAATACGAGTCAGAAAGGAATATGGGTATGGCGAACATTAACGAGGAAGAATTGAAAAAATTACTGGTATCTGCAGATTTCAAGGAGGAGAGTTACGGAAATCTTCCGATACAGGAATTGATCATTCTGAAGAACTCTGCAGCCATCATGAAGACAAAGAACCCGGAGCAGGAAAAAGTTGGGGTGTTCTTTGAAAAGAGAGAATCCTTTTTCTTACATATGATTTTAAGACGTATTCAGAAGATGGAGACATTATTCTGCGTATTTTCAAAGGCAACGAATCTGCCTTATGTATATTGTGATCCGGATAGCTGTAATGATCAGATCTGGCTGTTTACGGAAGAACGTTTTGCACAGAAGCTGGCCATGGTACAGCGTCAGAAGCATGTAGAGCTGATTGTGGTAAAGATGGAGAACAAGCAGTTCCTCACATTCCTGACCGGTCTCTTTGCTATGAGTGTGAATGCGTTTGTACTGGATAAGGGCGTGAATGCCGTGGAGATTGAACTGGAACAGCTGGTTAAAAAGCCAGATTTTGATGCAATTCCACCAGAAAAGCGTCCGTTGCAGAATCCACAGCTGTTGCTGACCGGATGCTATTTTGCACAGGAAAGACAAATGCCGGAAGAAGAGAGAGATAAAGAGGCACTTCATGATCTGGAAGAAGAGATGATCGTGAACTTTCACAGAGGCAAAGTACTGGTACCTGTTCAGGTTCCTGAAGGTGCTGAGAAGGTAGAACCGAAGGATATGAAGATCCCGTTCATCAAGCTGAATAACGGCGACATCTACCAGCCGGTATGTGCAGATGCTTCAGAATTCCAGAGATTTAATAAGAATAAGATGTTTAAGGCAATTGCAGTAGACAGCAGTAAGGTAAAAGGTATGATGGGAGAGCAGATCAAGGGCGTGATGCTGAATCCGGTTACATTAAGACTGCTGATTCCAAAACAGAGAGTGTAGACCATTGGGGATGGAGTTTTGTGGCTTTTTGAGAGCTGCAAAACTCCGTTTTATGACTCTGGCCAGTCTTCCAGATGTCCATTTACAATTGCTGAAAACATACGATCTTTCACACCTGGATTTTCCTGGTTTAATTTTCGGAGTAAATCCTTTACGTACTGCCGTTTGGTATAGCCATCGGTAGGACATGGACTTTTGGCAACAGGAAGATGATACTTATTGCGAAAGCCAATGACTTCGGATTCGGAAACATAGATCAGTGGACGGATCACGGTCAGATCCATGCGGTCAAGATAAGTTTTTGGCAAAAAAGAGTGAAAACGTCCTTCGTACATCAGGGAAAGCAGCATAGTTTCCACCATATCATCTTTGTGATGTGCATAAGCCACTTTATTGCAGCCCAGTTCTTTGATACGGTCGTTAAAGGCTCCTTTTCGCAGTTTGGCACAAAGGGCACATGGATTGGATTCCTGGCGCTCTTCGAAGACAATTTTACCGATCTGAGTTGGAATGACGTTATAGGGAACCTGGAGTTTTTGACACAGCTGTCGGATGGGTTCCAGATCAAAGCCAGGATATCCCAGATCGACAGTTACGGCTTCCAGCTCAAAGCGCTTTGGATAGAACTTTTGCAGTCCCTGCATGGCATAGAGAAGTGTCAGGCTGTCTTTTCCACCAGAGATACCGATGGCGATTCGGTCCCCTTCCTCGATCATTTGATAGTCATCTATAGCCTGTCTGGTCAGGCTGAAAAGTTTCTGAAGTTTCAAGTGATTTCCCCCTTATCGTAAATAAAATGGAGCACAGCACCATTAACTTTATAGCATAAGCAGTCTGCCCTGTCAAATACGTGGAAGTATATCAGGTGGAACAGTGTTGTAGAAAAAATAGGGATATGGTATAATAAGCGGCGAATGGCGATTAGGATGACTGCAAAGCAACAGGCACAGACAGGATCGCAAAAAACAATAAAGGAAGTAGATGTCATGTACAAAGAAAAACTGGATGCATATATTGATGCACATAAAGAAGACATGCTGGAAGATCTGAAGACGCTGGTACGTATCAACAGCCAGAAGGGAGAAAGCCAGCAAGGCAAACCGTTTGGAGAAGGTCCTGCAAAGGTGCTGGATACAGCGGAAGAGATGCTGAAAAAGTATGGATTTTCCACACAGAATTATGATCATTATGTGGTGACCGCAGACTTCAGCGATCAGGAAAAAAAGCTGGATATTCTGGCACATCTGGATGTAGTACCAGTTACCAAGAACTGGAAAGAGACACAGCCGTTTGAGCCTGTGATCAAGGATGGAAAGATTTATGGCCGCGGTACTGCAGACGATAAGGGTCCTGCCATTGCAGCATTGTATGCCATGAGAGCAATCAAGGAGTGCGGTGTACCTTTGAAGAACAGTATGCGGCTGATTCTTGGCTCTGATGAAGAATGCGGATCAGCAGACCTGGAATACTATTATGCGCGAGAAAAAGAGGCACCGATGACTTTTACACCGGATGCAGATTTCCCGGTAATTAACCTGGAAAAGGGACGCCTTCAGAAAGATTTTACTGTGAAGCTGGATGCTGGAAGTACAGGGGCGGCAGTTGTGAAAGTACAGGGTGGAACAAAGGTGAATGTGGTTCCGGATACTGCAGTAGCAGTAGTCAGAGGACTGACAAAGGATGAAGTAGAGTGTGCAGCAGAAAAGATAAAGAATCATATTACTTATCTGCTGAAGGAGACATCGGAAGGAATTGAGATTACAGCAAAAGGACTGGCTGCACATGCATCCACACCAGAAGCAGGACATAATGCGATCTGTGGTCTGGTAAATCTTCTGGCAGATCTGCCGCTTGATACCGGTGTTGGATATTGGAAAGCCATTGCAGAAATGTTCCCGGATGATGACTTCTATGGAGAAGCATTGAAGGTGAATATGGAAGATGAGATTTCCGGTAAACTGACGATGAATCTTGGAATCCTGAATTATGATGGAAATGAGATCAAAGGTGTATTTGACAGCCGTATCCCAGTATGCGGATCTGATGACAATGTGACAGCGGTGCTGGATCAGACTTTTACAGGAAAAGGATTTGTAATTGAAGAAGGAAAGATGATTGCGCCACATTATGTGCCTGCAGATTCTGAACTGGTACAAAAGCTTCTGGCAAGTTATGAAGTCTATAGCGGTGTAAAAGGAGAAGCCCAGTCTACCGGAGGCGGTACTTATGTACATGATCTGGAACGTGGAGTTGCATTTGGCTGCATGGTTCCGGAAGTAGACAATCATATGCATGGAGACGATGAGTTCATGGTAATCGATATGCTGCTGATGAGTGCAAAGATTTTTGCAGATGCGATTGTAAGGATTTGTGGATAATAGCAGAGGCAGAACAAAAAGAAGCCGGATTTTAAAATCCGGCTTCTTTTATGATTTCGTTTGCTTTTGCTGTGTCATCTGTCACACAGAATACTACGTAATTGCCTTTGGTTTTCAGAATAGCGGCATCCAGTTTGGCTACTTCTGGTGCATTGTAGCTTGCGAACAGAGTGGACTGAGATTCGACACGCTTCTTCAGCAGTTCTTCTGCCTCAGCGGTATAGGAGCTGTCTTTGCATTTCAGAACAACCACTTCGCAGGCATTGCTTCCGGAATTCAGTGCTGCAGCAGCTTCTTCGATCTTATCCATATCAAAGAAATAAGTAGAAGCAATCACTTCATTGCTGACTTCACTGACTTCGCTGTCAATGGTTCCTTCCAGATCCTGGCAGAGCTTGCTGACATCTGCTGACATATCAGAATTTCCAGAAGACTTGCCTCCGCAGGCGGTCAGTAGTAATGCGGCAAATGCACACAGAACTGTGAGAATCAGTGCTTTCTTTTTGTTTTTCATAGATATTCTCCTTTTCTTAAACACCTGGTATATAGTGTGTTTTTGTGTAATTCAACCAGTCCTTGCAGTATTCCGCATTCAGATGAATACCATCTTCAGCGGATCCGGAGATCAGTCCGTGAGAACCGTTGGATAGGACTTCATTCAGGTTTATGTAATGATAACCTTCTTCCCGACACATCTTCAGAATCTCTTCATTTACTGCATCCACATTGGCATTGTTCACATAATCTCCAGTGGTGACCAGTGATTCATCCACATAGATCACGGAATAAACATACACGATCGGATTTGGTGAAGAGGACAACTGTTTGATATCATTCAGTACCTGACGGTAAGAATCACCTACCTGACTCATATCATAGGCGCCCAGTTCATTGGTACCCAGCATCATATAGATCTTGGAAAAATTCAGATTCTTCAAAGCATCCAGAACTTTCACATTGCCATTGGCTGTGGCAATCTGATCATCTGTATAGAAGTTCTCAAGCTCCATGCCGACTGCTGTAACAAAGCTGCCTTTGGTAATGCCGGACAGGTTGCGGAAGCCCTGCATACGGGAATCACCGATGAAGACTGCATCTTCAAAATAACTGTCATCTACTGGTGTCTCCTGAGCCGGAACAACCACATCCAGGTAAGATGCATCGTCATTAGGAAGTCCGGTAGCAAGATCAGTGACAACGGCATCTGTCTGCGCTTCGGTGGAAGCTTCGCTCTGAGCAGAAGAGGCATCTGTCTGTTTTTCACTGCCAGCTTCTGTCTGGACTTCACTTTGTGCTTCTGTCAGATTCGCTCCGGCAAAGACTTCTGATTCCTCGGATTTGATCCGTTCCTGAATGGTCTGTGATGAAAATAAGCTAATCAGACTTTTTCCTTCGAATACCAGAAGGATCAGAACGATTAGCGTAAGTACATTTATAATAAACCCATTACGCCGTTCTTTGGCGGTGGGCCGCTTTTTTTTCTGAGCCATGAATTCCCCTCGTTTTTTTGAATTAGTTTCCCCTTTAGATGTCATGAAAAAACATTGTTTTTTGACATACTCTATTATATAATAATTTAAATTATTGTAAATAGATTTTCAAAATAATTAAAAGTTTTTATATTTGTACAAAAGACAGGAGATAGCATGGTTTTTAGTAGTTTATTGTTTCTGTTCCGGTTTCTTCCGGCAGTATTGCTTCTATATTATATGGCACCGCGCAAGGTGCGGAACGTGATTCTTTTGTTATTCAGTCTGTTTTTCTATGCATGGGGTGAGCCAAAGTATGTGCTTCTGATGCTTTGCTCGATTACCGTAGACTTCTTCGTAGGAAAAAAGGTAGACTGGTGTAAGAAGAGAGGAAGACAGGCATCAGCACGGGAATGGCTGATGGTGTCATTGATTTACAATATTTCTGTATTATGTTTTTTTAAATATCTGGATTTTCTGATTGGATCTGTCAATGGGATATTTGGCACGGCGATTCCCCTTACCGGAATTCCACTGCCGATCGGGATTTCTTTTTTTACGTTCCAGACGATGTCCTATACAATTGATGTATATCTTGGGGTCACAGAGGTGCAGACCAGCTGGATCAAATATGGTACCTATGTATCTATGTTCCCTCAGCTGATTGCGGGACCGATTGTGCAGTACAAGACCATTGCGCAGCAGATGGAGACCAGACGGGAGAATCTGTCCGATTTCTCGGAAGGTGTGCATCGTTTTATGATTGGCTTTGGAAAAAAGGTATTATTGGCGAATAATATTGGTGTCCTCTGGGATACCATTTCTGCCATGGGAGCAGGGACTCTTCCGGCAGCAACCGCCTGGCTGGGAGCCGCCGCTTATGCGTTTCAGATTTATTTTGATTTTTCCGGATATTCTGATATGGCCATTGGACTGGGAAAGATGTTTGGCTTTCATTTTCTTGAGAATTTTAATTATCCTTACATATCTACCAGTATTACAGAATTCTGGAGAAGATGGCATATATCACTTAGTTCCTGGTTCCGGGAGTATGTTTACATTCCGCTGGGAGGAAACAGAAAAGGAACAGCGAAGCAGATTAGAAATATTGCCATTGTCTGGATGCTGACCGGTATCTGGCATGGCGCCAGCTGGAACTTTGTACTGTGGGGCGTTTATTACGGTATGTTGTTAATTGTGGAAAAGTTTGTATTAAAGGATATACTGAAGAAGCTTCCGGCAATATTCCGGCATATTTATGCACTGTTTTTTGTACTGATTGGATGGGTGATTTTTGCTTTTGACAAGATCAGTCTCGGTGTGCAATATATTGGTTCCATGTTTGGCGGAGCTGGTGTGGGTCTGGTGGATAATACAACGATTTATCTGCTGTATAATTATGGAGTACTGCTGGTGATATTGATTCTGGCATCCACAGATCTGCCAAAGAGGCTGGCAGCAGCGGTCAGCAGAAAAATGGGAGCGGACAGCTGGATTTTGACTATGGTACGAATGGTATTTTATGCAGGAATCTTTTTCCTGGGAGTGGCTTATCTGGTAGATGCCACCTATAATCCATTCCTGTACTTCCGTTTTTAAGAGGAGAAAGATACATGACAAAGATACAAAGCGGCGTGTTGACAGGTGTGTTTCTGGCGATGGTGTTCGGATGTGCCGGAGCCAGTCTCCTGAAGCCGGATACGTCTTTTTCGGAAAAAGAGAATCGTGTGCTGGTACAGATGCCACAGGTGGATCTGTCCGATATTCTGAATGGCACATTTGAAAAAAATTATGAAACTTATTTATCAGATCAGTTTTTCTGGAGGGATAAATGGATTGGGGTAAAGACACAGGCGGAACGGGCAGAAGGCAAGACGGAGATCAATGATGTCTATTTTGCCAGGGATGGTTATCTGATCGAGAAACATTCCGGTTCTTTCTCCACGGATACGGCGAAGAGAAACATTACGTATCTTGACAATTTCCTGAAAGCCCAGGCACAGAAATACGGCGAAGATCATGTGAAAGCCATGATTGTTCCCAATGCGGTGGAGATATTAAAGGACAAATTGCCAGATTATGCAGTCGCAGAGGAAGAGGGCAATTATCTGAAAGAAATCCGTACGCAGATTCCGGAGAAGCTGTTTTTTGATGCTGAACCGATACTGGAAGCCCATAAGGAAGAACCAATCTATTATAAGACCGACCATCACTGGAAAACACTGGCAGCCAGGTATGTCTATGAGGCATGGGCAGACAGCATTGATTTGCCGATCGTGCCGATTTCGGAGTACCGGGAAGAGACTCTGACGGAGGATTTTCATGGAACTATCGATGCCAAGGTAAATATTAAGATTCCGGGAGACAGCATAGAGTGTTATAAGCCAGTAACAGAGATTCCGTATACACTGACTTACAATCATTCACAGGAACGAACCAGTCTTTATGATGATTCTTATCTGGAAGGAAGAGATAAATACGCAGTCTTTTTCGGAGGAAACCAGCCACTGATTGAGGCCAGAACCAGGGCAGTTTCAGACAGGAAGCTTCTGATCATCAAGGATTCTTATGCCAACTGTTTCCTGAGCTTTGCCATGCAGGATTTTTCGCAGATAGATATTGTGGATCTGCGTTATTTTAATGAGAATCTGGGAGATTATATGAAAGAAAAAGAGTATACCGATATTCTGGTATTATATAATGCGGCAGGATTTGCAGAAGATGCCAGTGTGGCAAAGCTGGCACTGGCCAGCGAATCCTGAAGCAGTTGGAACTGGAGATAAGGAGGCATTATGAGTTACGCAGATAAATTATTCAAAGAGACCTGCAGAGAGATTCTGGAGCATGGAACAGATACAAAAGGAGAACTGGTAAGGCCACACTGGGAAGACGGAACACCAGCTTATACGATAAAAAAATTTGGTGTAGTAAATCGGTATGACCTGCGAAAAGAGTTCCCGGCCATTACATTAAGACGGATTGCGCTGAAAAGCGCCATGGATGAAGTACTGTGGATTTATCAGAAAAAGTCCAACAATATTCATGATCTGAACAGTCATGTCTGGGACAGCTGGGCAGATGAGAATGGAAGCATCGGAACCTGCTATGGGGATGTGATCCGAAGGAAGTTCCTTTATAAAGGGGAAGAGACAGACCAGATGGATTATGTACTCCGCCAGTTAAAGGAAAATCCTTTCAGCCGCCGGATCATGACGAATATGTATCAGTTTGAATATCTTCATTCCGGCGGACTGGATCCGTGCTGTTACAGTATGACCTACAATGTGACGGCACCGCGGACGGAGGATGCAGATCAGAGACTGGTGCTGAATGCGGTGCTGAACCAGCGCAGTCAGGATATGCTGGCTGCCAATGGCTGGAATGTATGCCAGTATGCCATTTTACTGATGATGGTGGCACAGGTCAATGATATGGTGCCTGGAGAGCTGGTGCATGTGATCGCAGATGCTCATATTTATGACAGGCATGTGCCAATGATTCAGGAATTACTGGAGAGGGAAGAACACCCGGCACCAAAGGTAAGTCTGAATCCAGATGTGAAGGACTTTTATCAGTTCACTACAAAGGATCTGATCGTAGAAAATTATGTAACCGGAGAGCAGATCAAACATATTCCGGTAGCAGTGTAAGAAAAAGAGGAAAAAAGAATGAATATTATCGTAGCTGTAGATAAAAACTGGGCAATTGGATGTAATAATAAGCTTCTTGTCAGTATTCCATCAGACATGAAGTTTTTCCGTGAGACTACAACCGGAAATGTAGTAGTCATGGGAAGAAAAACGCTGGAGAGCTTTCCGAACGGTATGCCATTGAAGAATCGGACGAATATTGTTCTGACCGGCAACAGGGACTACCAGGTCAAAGGAGCAATTGTGGTACATTCTATGGAGGAACTGCTGGAAGAACTGAAAAAATACAATAGTGAACAGATCTATGTGATCGGGGGAGACAGTGTGTATCGTCAGATGCTGCCATATTGTGATGTGGCTCATATTACCAGAATTGATCATGCCTATGAAGCGGATGCTTATTTCCCGAATCTGGATGAGATGGAAGACTGGTATATTGCGGCTGACAGTGATGAACAGACCTATTTTGATCTGGAATACCAGTTCCTGATGTATAAAAGAAAGAAGAAGTAAACGGCAGCAGTTCAGAAGAAAATGGAGGAGAGGAATATGTATCGAGATCATACAAAAACAGTGCATGTCGGAAATAAAGTCATTGGAGGCGGCAATCCGATTCTGATACAGTCCATGACCAATACCAGAACCGAAGATGTAAAAGCAACCGTGGAACAGATTCATCACCTGGAGGCAGCAGGATGTGAGATTATCCGCTGTACCGTACCTACATTGGAAGCAGCACAGGCGATCAGAGAGATCAAAAAAGAGATCAGCATTCCAGTAGTGGCAGACATTCATTTTGACTATCGCATGGCATTGGCTGCTATAGAAAACGGAGCAGATAAGATTCGAATTAATCCGGGAAATATCGGAGATGTGAAGCGTGTAAAAGCAGTCGTGGATGCTGCAAAAGAGCGTAATATCCCGATCCGTGTCGGCGTGAACAGCGGCTCTCTGGAAAAAGATCTGGTGAAGAAATATAATGGTGTAACAGCAGAAGGCATTGTGGAAAGCGCACTGGATAAGGTGCACAGTATTGAAGATCTGGGTTACGATAATCTTGTAGTCAGCATTAAGTCTTCTGATGTCATGATGTGTGTGAAAGCCCATGAGCTGATTGCAAAAGAGATCAGCTATCCGCTTCATGTTGGAATTACAGAAGCGGGAACATTGCTATCCGGCAATATTAAGTCAGCCATTGGTCTGGGACTGATTCTTAATCAGGGAATTGGAGATACTATTCGTGTGTCTCTGACTGGAGATCCGGTGGAAGAGATCAAGTCTGCCAAACTGATTTTAAGAACATTAGGGCTGCGTAAAGGCGGCATTGAAGTAGTATCCTGTCCGACCTGTGGACGAACCAGCATTGATCTGATCGGACTGGCCAATGCAGTAGAGAACATGGTGCAGGATATTCCATTGGATATTAAAGTAGCTGTTATGGGCTGCGTAGTAAATGGTCCTGGAGAAGCCAAAGAAGCAGATATTGGAATTGCCGGAGGAAAAGGAGAAGGTCTTTTGATCAAAAAAGGCGAGATTATAAAAAAACTTCCGGAAGATCAGCTCCTTGAGGCTCTTCGGGAAGAACTGTTAAACTGGGAGAAATAAGTATGGAGAAACGTTTTCTGGAAGTATTTCCGGAATTGCAGATAGGAGATTCCGTAAAAAAGCTCTTTGAAAAAGTCGCGGTAACGAAAGTTGCCGTGACTTCTTCCAGAGAGCTTCTGCGCGTTTATATCATCAGTGAAACCTGGATTCATAAAAAATATATCCGTATGGCGGAAAAGGCCATTAAGGATCAGTGCTTTTCCGATACAGAGATTGATGTGAAGATCATTGAGAAGTTTCACCTGTCCGGTCAGTATACGGCAGAGAATTTCTTCCCGGACTACCGTGACAGCGTCCTTCTGGAACTGAGGGATTACAGTATCTTTGAATACAATCTGCTGAGGCAGGCAGAGTATGAATTTACAGCACCGGATGAGATGATTCTGACGATTGAGGAATCGGTGGTTCTGGAAGGTAAGGCGGAAGAACTGATCCGGATTCTGGAGAAGATCTTTTGTGAACGCTGTGGTCTGCATCTGAAGATTACGCTGAAACAGAAAGTAGCACAGATGAGCAAGGCAAGGAAGAACAGTGACCTGCTTATTGAACAGGAAGTAGCAGCGATAGCAGAGCGGCTTCGTAAAAACCGGGAAGCAGGAGTGGGGGAAGAAGCTGACAAGGAAGAACTGATGATCGACACGGCTGCAAAACTGGAGAAAAAAGAGGCAAAGACAGCAGACAGAAAAATAGAAGAAACAAAGAAAGCCGCAGAAGTAAAAAAGCCAGCACAGGAGCAAAAGAAGTCGTTTGGAAACGGCGGATTTTCCAGAAAAGGAGGCGGGGACTACCGCCGTGCTCTGAAGCGTTCTGACAATCCAGATGTGATCTACGGAAGAGATATCGACGATGAAGCAATCGAGATCCGAACCATTGAAGGAGAAATGGGTGAAGTGGTGATCCGTGGATGCGTCCGTTCCCTGGAGACCAGAGATATTCGAAATGAAAAGACGATTATCATGATGGACATTACCGATTTTACAGATACTATTACCGTAAAAATATTCCTGGCCACAGAGCAGGTGCCGGAACTGACAGAGAATCTGAAAAAGGGTGCGTTTGTGAAATTAAAAGGTGTCACCACGATCGACCGTTTTGACAGTCAGCTGACGATAGGATCGGTGGTTGGAATCAAGAAAATCAGTGATTTTCGTACCGGACGTATGGATACCTGGCCGGAGAAACGGGTAGAGCTTCACTGTCATACCAAGATGAGTGATATGGATGGTGTATCTGAGGTGAAAGATATCGTAAAGCAGGCCTATAAATGGGGACATTCGGCAATTGCGATTACCGATCATGGTGCACTACAGTCTTTCCCGGATGCCAATCATTTTATTGAAGATATTGACCGGGCATACCGCACGAAATATCAGGCGGAACACCCGGATGTGACGAAAGAAGAACTGAAGCTGATCCATGACCCTTTCAAGGTAATCTATGGGGTAGAAGCCTATCTGGTAGATGATTCCAAGGATGTTGTTATGCATTCTAAGGGGCAGAATCTGCAGGGAAATTTTGTAGTTTTTGACCTGGAAACGACCGGATTCAGTCCGGTGAATAACCGGATTATCGAGATCGGTGCAGTAAAGGTGGAACATGGGGAGATCACAGACCGTTTTTCTACTTTTGTCAATCCTCAGGTTCCGATACCGTTTCGTATCGAAGAACTGACCAGTATCAATGACAATATGGTCATGGATGCACCGGCGATCGAAGAGATTCTGCCGCAGTTTCTGGAATTTGTGGGAGATGCGGTACTGGTAGCTCACAATGCGGGATTTGATGTCAGTTTTATTGAAGAAAATTGTCGCCGACTGGGACAGGAACAGACTTTCACTTATCTGGATACTGTGGCTTTGGCCCGGATTTTGCTGCCACAGCTGAATCGTTTCAAGCTGGATACGGTTGCAAAGGCACTGCATATTAATCTGCATCATCATCACCGGGCAGTGGACGATGCAGAATGTACGGCAGAGATCTTCCTGAAATTCGCAGAGATGTTGGAAAAACAGGATGTATTTGATCTGGATGGTATAAATGAGCTGGGAAGTACATCTCTGGAACAGATCAAGAAGCTGCCGACGTATCATGCCATTATTCTGGCGAAGAATGAGATCGGAAGAATCAATCTGTATCGACTGGTGTCCTGGTCTCATCTGCAGTACTATAACCGAAGACCGCGTATCCCAAAGAGTGCCATACAGCAGTATCGGGAAGGCCTGATCCTCGGGTCAGCCTGTGAGGCCGGAGAACTGTTTCAGGCCATTCTGGAAGGAAAGACAGAACAGGAGGTAATTCGGATTGCCAACTTTTATGATTATCTGGAGATTCAGCCGATCGGGAACAATGCATTTATGATCCGGGAAGAAGACCGGGAAGATATTAAGACAGAAAAAGACCTTCAGGATCTGAACCGGAAGATTGTCAAACTGGGAGAACAGCTGCACAAGCCAGTTCTGGCTACCTGTGACGTACATTTCCTGAATCCGGAGGATGAGATCTATCGCCGGATTATTATGGCAGGAAAAGGATTTAAAGATGCAGATCAGCAGGCACCGCTGTTTTTACACACAACAGAAGAGATGATGAAGGAGTTTGCCTATCTGGGACAGGAAAAGGCAGAGGAAGTCGTCATTACCAATCCGAATAAAATTGCAGATATGTGTGAGCACATTGCACCGGTACGGCCGGATAAGTGTCCGCCGGTGATTGAGAATTCAGACAAGACATTGCGCGAAATCTGTTATAACCGGGCTCATGAGATCTACGGGGAGGATTTGCCGCCGATCGTTTCAGAACGTCTGGAACGAGAACTGAACTCCATTATTTCCAATGGATTCGCCGTTATGTATATCATCGCCCAGAAGCTGGTGTGGAAGTCCAATGATGATGGCTATCTGGTTGGTTCCCGTGGATCGGTAGGATCCTCTTTCGTAGCAACAATGGCAGGAATCACGGAAGTAAATCCTTTAAGCCCACATTATTACTGCGAAGTATGTCATTATTATGATTTTGATTCGGAGGAAGTAAAAGCTTATTCCGGAAGAGCTGGCTGTGATATGCCAGATAAAAAATGTCCGGTATGCGGGGCCTCCCTGCGAAAAGAAGGATTTGATATTCCGTTTGAGACATTCCTTGGATTCAAGGGAAACAAGGAACCGGATATCGACCTGAACTTCTCTGGGGAATACCAGGGAAACGCTCACCGTTATACGGAGGTCATTTTTGGAACCGGACATACATTCAAAGCCGGAACCATTGGAACCCTGGCAGATAAAACGGCATTTGGTTATGTGAAAAATTACTTTGAAGAACGGGGACAGAGAAAACGTGTCTGTGAGATCAACCGTATCGTGGAAGGATGTGTCGGGGTACGAAGAACCACCGGACAGCACCCTGGCGGTATCGTAGTACTGCCTCATGGTGAGGAGATCTATTCCTTTACACCGGTACAGCATCCGGCCAATGATACAGAAACGGATATTATTACCACTCATTTTGACTATCACTCCATTGACCACAACCTGCTGAAGCTGGATATCCTGGGACACGATGATCCGACCATGATCCGAATGCTGGAAGACCTGACCGGACTGAATGCCCGAAATATTCCGCTGGATGACAAGGCGGTGATGTCTCTGTTCAGCAGCACAGAAGCACTGGGTATTACACCGGATCAGCTGGTAGAATGTCCCCTTGGTTCTCTGGGGATTCCAGAGTTTGGTACAGATTTCGCTATGCAGATGCTGATTGATACTCAGCCAAAGGAATTCTCTGATCTGGTGCGTATCGCCGGACTGGCTCATGGTACTGACGTGTGGCTGGGTAATGCCCAGGTACTGATCCAGGAAGGAAAGGCAACGATTTCCACTGCGATCTGTACCCGAGATGATATCATGATTTACCTGATCCAGAAAGGTCTGGACAGTGAACAGTCTTTTACCATCATGGAAAGTGTACGAAAAGGAAAAGGTCTGAAACCGGAATGGGAAGAGGAAATGAAGAAGCATGATGTACCGGACTGGTATATCTGGTCCTGTAAAAAGATCAAATACATGTTCCCAAAGGCCCATGCAGCAGCTTATGTTATGATGGCCTGGAGAATTGCCTATTGCAAGGTATACTATCCACTGGCGTACTATGCGGCTTACTTCAGTATCCGTGCGGATGATTTTAATTATGAGCTGATGTGTCAGGGGGAAGACCGGTTGAAGATGCATATGCGGGACTACAAGAAACGCAGTGATACATTGTCAAAAAAGGAACAGGACACATATAAAGATATGCGAAGTGTGCAGGAATTCTATGCAAGAGGATTTGAATTCCTGCCGATTGAACTGGAGAAAGCACAGGCTAGCAGGTTCCAGGTCATAGACGGCAAGCTGATGCCGTCCCTGTCCACCATTGACGGAATGGGTGATAAGGCTGCAGAAGCGGTCGTGGCAGCAGTGAAAGACGGACCATTTTTATCAAAAGATGATTTCTGGCAGAGGACCAAAGTCAGCAAGAGCGTCATAGATGTGATGGATGATCTGGGCATTCTGGGCGATCTGCCGGAGTCAAATCAGCTATCTCTGTTTGATTTTTAACATATATGGTGCTATACTGTTAGAAAAGTGCTGATTTCTCTGGCGGAAATTAGTACGATGTTAGGAAAACTGACAAGGAGTGGAGAAAAATATGAGAACATTTAATAAATCAACAAAACTCGACCACGTTTGTTATGATATCAGAGGACCTGTCCTGGATGAAGCGAATCGTATGGAAGAAAATGGTGAAACTATTCTGAAACTGAATATTGGTAATCCGGCACCATTTGGATTCCGTGCACCGGATGAAGTGGTAAAGGATATGATGATGAATCTGACCAGTACCCAGGGATATTCTGATTCCAGAGGACTGTTTTCTGCGAGAAAAGCGATCATGCAGTACTGTCAGATCAAGGGAATTCCAAATGTGGGGATGAATGATATCTATACCGGCAACGGTGTCAGTGAAATGATTACCATGTCTATGCAGGCATTGCTGAACAATGGAGATGAGATTCTGGTTCCGGCACCTGATTATCCACTCTGGACAGCATCTGTATCACTGGGAGGAGGTACGCCGATACATTATATGTGCGATGAACAGGCAGACTGGAACCCGGATATTGATGACATTAAGAAAAAGATCACAGACCGTACAAAAGGAATTGTCATCATCAATCCGAACAATCCGACGGGTGCAGTATACAGCAGAGAAATTCTGGAAGAGATTGTACAGGTGGCAAGGGAACATCAGCTGATTATTTTTGCGGATGAGATCTATGATAGACTGGTGATGGACGGTGTGGAGCATATCTCGATTGCATCCCTCTGCCCGGATCTGTTCTGTGTAACCATGAACGGACTGTCCAAGTCTCATCGTATTGCAGGATATCGTGTGGGATGGATGTGTCTGAGTGGGGATAAGTCTTATGTAAAAGGCTATCTGGAAGGAATCAATATGCTGTCTAATATGAGACTCTGCTCCAATGTGCCGGCACAGTCTGTAGTACAGACGGCTCTTGGCGGTTATCAGAGTTCTCAGGAACTGCTGATACCTGGAGGACGTGTTTATGAACAGAGAGAGTTTATCTATAAGGCATTGAACAGCATTCCAGGTGTATCAGCGGTGAAACCAAAGGCAGCGTTCTATATTTTCCCGAAGCTGGATGTGGAACGGTTCAACATTACAGATGATGAGCAGTTTGCCTTTGATTTCCTGAGAGAGCAGAAAGTACTGGTTACTCATGGAAAAGCTTTTAACTGGCCGGATCCGGATCACTTCCGTGTGGTATACCTTCCAAGAAAAGAAGTGCTGGAAGAGACCATGAATAAACTGGAACTTTTCCTGAGTAAATACAGACAGAAATAGGCGGGCAGTGAATGTTAGAGATGTTTTATCCAGATGAGTATCTGGATTCTACCTATAATATAGATTTTGAAGAATGGTATCAGAGAGGATACAGAGGGATCCTATTTGATATTGATAATACGCTGGTGCCCCATGGGGCACCGGCAGATGATCGGGCAAAGGTATTGTTTGAGAGGCTGCGCAGCATAGGATTTCAGTGTTGTCTGATCTCTAACAATCAGCTGCCACGGGTGAAGCCTTTTGCTGATGAAGTGGGAGCAATGTTTTTGGAGGATGCACACAAGCCTTCCAGAAAGGGCTATCAGATGGCTATGAAGAAGCTGGGAACGACCACAGAGAATACGTTGTTTGTGGGAGATCAGCTGTTCACAGATGTATATGGAGCCAGGAGAACCGGGATTACCAGTATTCTGGTAAAGCCGATTCACCCAAAAGAGGAGATCCAGATTGTGCTGAAGCGTTATCTGGAAAAAATCGTACTCTTTTTCTACCGGAGAAAGTGCCGGGCAGAGAAAAGGAAAGAAAGGATTTAAGGATCAATGAAGGGTTATTATACAAAGGCGTATGCCGTACTGGATGAGAAAAAAGCAGATGCGATTCTGGTATCTGATGGATATAATATGCGTTATTTAAGTGGATTTCGCGGAGCTACCGGTTATCTGTACATTTCAAAGAAAAGACAGGTACTGATGACAGATTCCCGTTACACGACTATGGCAAAAGAGGAAGCACCAGATTTTGAGGTACAGGAGATTGCTACCGGTCAGACTTATGGCCAGATGGTATATGCACTGATTGCCGAAGAAGGTGCACAGCATGTAGCTTATGAAGACGCTTATATGTTGTGCAAGACTTATCAGGGACTGCAGGAAGCCTGCGAAGGAAAGATTGATATTCCACTGGGAGATTCTCTGGATCTGCTTCGTGCAGTGAAAGAAGAATGGGAACTGGAATATCTGGCCAGAGCAGAATCAATCGGAGATCAGGCATTTACCCACATCCTAGATGTATTAAAGCCTGGTATTACCGAACTGGAAGTGGCAGCGGAACTGGAATATTTTATGAAGACACATGGAGCAGAGAATTTAAGCTTTGAATCTATTGTGGCATCTGGTCCGAACTCTGCCATGCCTCATGCGATGCCGTCTGGCCGTAAGCTGGAAAAAGGCGACTTTGTTACCATGGACTTTGGATGTCTGTATCAGGGCTACTGCTCCGATATGACCAGAACTGTGATGATTGGCAAGGCAAATGACAAACAAAAAGAGATTTACAATACAGTACTGGAAGCACAGCTGGCAGCCCTGGATGCATTAAAGGGTGGCATGCGTGGATGTGACGTGGATAAAGTGGCGAGAGATATCATTGCCAAAGCGGGGTATGGAGAATATTTTGGACATGGACTGGGACACAGTGTAGGATTGTATATTCATGAAGAACCACGCCTGTCCATGCTTTGCAAAGAAACCATTCTGCCGAATATGATCGAAACCGTAGAACCAGGTATTTATGTGCCGGGATTTGGTGGTGTCAGAATTGAGGATATGGTAGTTGTCACAGCAGAAGGATGCCGTAATCTGGCACATTCTCCGAAAGAATTGATTGAATTATAGAAAAAAAACTTGAAATGAATGATATTATATTATACAATTAATCGTATCTATGGGAAGAGGATGCAACCCGTATTCGTAATCTAAGGAGGAATATTTGAATGATATCAGCAGGAGATTTTAGAAATGGCGTAACACTGGAGATCGAGGGAAATATTTACCAGATTCTGGAATTCCAGCATGTAAAACCTGGAAAAGGCGCTGCTTTCGTTAGAACCAAATTAAAAAACATTATCAACGGTGGTGTAGTAGAAAAAACTTTCAGACCAACTGAGAAGTTCCCTGCAGCACGTATCGACCGTGTAGATATGCAGTACTTATACTCAGATGGTGACCTGTTCCACTTCATGAACGTTGAGACATATGATCAGATCGCACTGAGCCAGGAGGATATCGGTGATGCACTGAAGTTCGTAAAAGAGAACGAAATGGTTAAGATCTGTTCACACAACGGCAATGTATTCGCTGTAGAGCCACCTCTGTTCGTAGAACTGGCTATCACAGACACAGAGCCAGGATTCAAGGGTGATACAGCTACAGGTGCGACCAAGCCAGCTACTGTAGAGACAGGCGCAGTTGTATACGTTCCACTGTTCGTAGAACAGGGCGATGTGATCAAGATTGACACACGTACAGGAGAGTACCTGTCCAGAGTATAGAATAACATATGATATTTCGCAAAAAAGGATCTCAGAATTTTCTGAGATCCTTTTTTTGACAAAAATCCACAAATAATAACAAAATAAACCCATTGCATATGTGATGGAATTATGCTACTATAAGTGATGTAAAACTTCTGAATAATTCTCGTGCATTCGCACAATATTTCCAAGCAGTTTTATGAAAGATTATAAGAAAAGAGGACAAAGATTTGAAGTATGAAGAATTTGTCGGCTACGTGCAGACCAAAATCGAAGAAAAACTGGGAGAGGAGGTGCGAGTGGAACTCCATCAGGTAATCAAAAACAATTCTGTGGAACTCGACGGACTTTCTTTCTATGGCAAAGACAATCATATGGCACCAACGATTTACCTGAATGATCTTTATGCAGAGTATGAGGATGGAAAGACCATGCCGGAAATTGTGGACAAGATCGTCAGTCTGTATCAGAATGCCGTTACCACAGAAAATTTTCGGGCAGAGGATTATCTGGACTTTGAAAAAGTAAAGGAACATCTGGCCTGCAAGCTGATCAACCGGAAAAAGAATGAAAAGCTTCTGCGGGAGGTGCCGTATCAGGATTTCCTGAATCTGGCTGTGGTAGCCTATTATAAAGTAGAGGATGAGATCATTGGCAAAGCGACTATTCTGGTTCGGAAAAGCCACTGTAAAAGCTGGGGTGTGGAAGAGGAAGAAGTAATTCGGTGTGCCAGAGAAAACACACAGAAAATCCTTCCGGTTAAGTTCCTTGGAATCGGAACAATGCTGGAGACATATGGATATCACCAGGAAGCAACCATACCAATGTACATACTGACCAATGAAGAAAACTATTTTGGGGCGTCTGCCATGATCTTTGACAGTGTACTGGAAAAGATCGGAAAGGCACTGAAAGATGACTTCTGGATTTTGCCGAGCAGTATTCATGAATGCATTATCATTCCGGCCGGATGCGCCATGCCGCCAGATGAGATGACAGATCTGGTAAAAGAAGTAAATCAGAAAGAAGTATCTGTAGAGGAATATCTGTCTGATCAGATCTATTATTATCAGACTGCCATGCACCGCCTGGCCGGAGTAGAGGTATGCAGCACCACAGAAGGAGAATCATAAGTCTTGACTTTTGATTAATTCTATTGTACTATAATGATTGTTGTGGACTGTCCATATTGCACCTGTAGCTCAGGGGATAGAGCAGTGGTTTCCGGTACCACGTGTCGGGGGTTCGAATCCCTCCAGGTGCGTTAAAACAAATGAACAGGAGGCAGAATTATTATGGACGATATCAGAGAGTGGATCTCAGATAATCTGAGATACATATTATTAGGAGTTGCCTTGATTTTAGTGATTATTCTGGCCGTGACAGGTATCAGAGCAATCAGTCATCTGGGTAAGGGAAGTAGTTCCACAAAGGCTGAGACGGAGAGTGAAACATCCGCAAGCACAGATACCATTGTAGATGGAAGTGCTTCATCAGGAACACTGGTGCAGAATGATGCAGATGTACTTACCGTGATGACTTCCTATTATACAGCAAAGACAAATAAGGATCTTGAGACATTAAAGAAGCTGGATCCGTCACTGGATGAGACAGAGGAAAAAGCAAATCTGGACAGCAGTTACGTGGAAAGCTACAGTAACATCAAGACCTACTCCAAACAGGGACCTGCCGATGACAGCTGTGTAGTCTATGTATGCTATGATGGAAAGGTGCAGAACATTGATACACTGGTTCCAAGCCTGACGCAGTTCTATCTGAAGAAAGGTGCAGATGGCAGCTATGTGATCACAGATCCTACAGGAGACCAGGCTGCAGAGAGTTTTATTGAAGAGACCAGAAAGAGCACAGAAGTGCAGAATCTGATCGATACCGTAAACAAAGCGTGCGAGGATGCGAAGAACTCCGATCCGGTACTGAAAGAGTTTATGAGTAAGTATGGCAATTCACAGGATGGAGAAGCAGAGACAGAGACAGAAGCTCAGTCAGAAGAACCGGCAGAGATGGTTGCCAATGATTCCTGTAATGTACGTTCTGAGCCGAGCACAGAGTCAGATGATAACGTAATTGGTGGTCTGACGATTGGTGACAGTGTAACAAAGCTTGGTGAGACAGATGATGGATGGACAGAGATTGACTTCTATGGTCAGAATGCTTATGTAAAGAGTGAATTCCTTTCCTCAGCAGATGCGACTGACAGCACTGATGCATCCGATCAGAGTGATGAAGCTGATTATTTCTCACCAGATTATAATGCAGATGCGACTCCGGAGACAGAGGCAGCAGCATAAGAGAAAGATACAAGGCCTGCGAGAGATCGCAGGTCTTTTTAACATATTTGACGAGGGGAGAAAGAAGATGAATAAATTACGAATCGGTATTATTGGATGTGGAATTCAGGGAAAATTTTATCGTGACATTATTGATGGGGTGGATCTGGAGCGATATGGGATCAAAAAGGCTCCGGGCAATTGTAAAGTGACGGCAGTAACGACATCCAATTCCGATACAGCGAAAACATTTCAGGAGATTCCTGGAATAACCGTTTTTAAAAACTGGAAAAAGCTGATCGAGAGTGACTGCTGTGATGCAGTGATCATTACATTGCCGCATCTGCTTCACCATGAGCCTGCCATGTATGCATTGGAACATGGCAAGCATGTACTTTGTGAAAAACCGATGTGTATTCGACTGTCTGATGCAGAAAAACTGGTACAGGTGAAGGAAGAGCATCCGGAGCTTACGCTGGCTATGATGTTTAACCAGCGTGCCAATCCGTTATATCGCTCCATCAAAGAAATGGCAGAAAAGAAAGAACTGGGCAGTCTTCGTCGTTCTAACTGGCTGATCAATGACTGGTGGAGACCAGACCAGTATTATACCAGCGGTCCATGGAGAGGATCTTACAGCAAAGAAGGGGGCGGGATCCTGGTAAACCAGCTTCCTCATAATCTGGATCTGTGGGCATGGATCTGCGGAGCACCGAAAAAGATCTTTGCGAAATGCATTCAGGGAGCTTATCGGGATATTCCGGTAGAGAACGATATTACCATTGTGGCGGAATATGAAAACGGAGTTACCGGAACGATTGTATCCTGTACTCATGATCCACTGGGCACCAACCGTCTGGAACTGGATTTTTCAAAGGGAAAAATCATTCTGGAAAATGGAAAGAAACTGACAATATACCGTTTCCATCAGGATGAGAAGGAATGGAACCATACTTATGATCATTATACTTTCCAGAATATGAAGCGGGAAAATGAAGCTGCCCTATATGACATGGAAATTCGGGAAGTGGAGACTACGTATGGCAATGATCACAGCGAAGCACTGCGCAATTTCGCAGAACATATTCTGAGCGGAGAAGCTTTGTACAGTGATTACCAGGATGGATTACTGGAAAATCAGATTGCAGCAGCAGCCCAGCTTTCCGGATGGACTGGAAAAGAGATCTGTATGCCTCCGAAAGAAGAGGAATACGATGCAGCCATGGATGTGCAGATCGCAAAAGAACAGATAAAGTAATAATTCATAAATTCGATAATACTAATCATAATAATCTGTATGCCAGAGACGGAAAAATGCTTGTCACAAAAAAACGAAGCGTATATAATAATGTCAGACAAGGGCGTCAGAGATCGAGCAGGTAGACCTTCGTCTACCTGTTTTTATTAGCCCGGATTTAAGGAGGATATGAAAAATGTCATACGTTGATGAGGTAATTGAACAGGTAGTGAAAAAAAATCCAGCAGAACCTGAATTCCATCAGGCAGTAAAAGAAGTTCTGGAGTCCCTGAGAGTAGTCATCGAAGCAAATGAAGAAAAATTCAGAAAAGATGCATTACTGGAAAGACTGGTAGAACCAGAAAGACAGATCAAGTTCCGTGTACCTTGGGTAGATGATAAGGGACAGGTTCAGGTCAATACCGGATATCGTGTACAGTTTAACAGTGCAATCGGACCTTACAAGGGAGGATTAAGACTTCACCCATCTGTAAACTTAGGTATCATCAAATTCCTTGGATTTGAGCAGATTTTCAAGAACTCTCTGACAGGTCTGCCAATCGGTGGTGGTAAAGGTGGATCAGACTTTGATCCTAAGGGTAAATCAGACAGAGAAGTGATGGCATTCTGCCAGAGCTTTATGACAGAGCTGAGCAAATACATCGGGGCAAACGAAGATGTTCCTGCAGGTGATATCGGAACAGGCGCAAGAGAAATCGGTTATATGTATGGACAGTATAAGAGACTGACAGGTCTGTATGAAGGTGTCCTGACAGGTAAGGGACTTTCTTATGGCGGATCTCTTGCAAGAACAGAAGCTACCGGATACGGTCTGTTATATCTGACACAGGAGCTGTTAAAACTGAATGGTAAAGAACTCAAAGGTATGACCGTTGCTGTTTCCGGATCAGGTAACGTTGCAACTTATGCAATTCAGAAAGCACAGCAGCTGGGAGCAAAGGTAGTAACCTGCTCTGATTCCAATGGATGGGTATACGATCCAGAAGGAATCGATGTAGCTGCATTAAAAGAAATCAAAGAAGTAAATCGTGCACGTTTGACAGAATACAAGAAATATCGTCCAAATTCAGAATATCATGAAGGACGCGGCGTATGGAGTGTAAAAGTAGACCTGGCTCTTCCATGTGCAACACAGAATGAACTGCATCTGGAAGATGCACAGCAGCTGGTAGCAAACGGCGTAACTGCTGTATGCGAAGGTGCTAATATGCCTACCACACTGGAAGCTACTGAATATCTGCAGAAGAATGGTGTTATCTTTGCACCAGGTAAAGCTGCCAATGCCGGTGGTGTAGCAACATCCGCTCTGGAAATGTCACAGAACAGCGAGAGACTGAGCTGGACATTCGAAGAAGTAGACAGCAAGCTTCAGCAGATCATGATCAATATCACACACAACATGGTAGATGCTGCAAAACGTTATGGAATGGAAGGCAACTATGTGGCAGGTGCCAACATTGCAGGTTTCGAAAAAGTAGTAGATGCTATGACCGCACAGGGTATTGTATAAAAGCGCAGATTGTAATAAAAAAGAAGAAAAGTAAAACAGGAGGCTGTGGAAACCCACAGTTTCCTGTTTTTTCTTATGCAAAAAAGAAAGTAGTGCAATCAGAATTCATCATAATAAAAAATTTGCCAAACCTCCATATCTTTGCTATACTAAAATTTGAAATTTTGGAAAAAATAGAAAAAAATCGATGAAAAAAGAAGCTCATTGATGAGAGACAAGTAAAAGAGGAATGAAAAAATATGTGCGGTATAGTTGGATTTGTTGGAAAACAGGGAAATAAAGAACAGGTGCTGGATGATATGATGAAGGTGATTGTTCATCGTGGTCCGGATTCCGCAGGAAAATATGTGAATGATCAGGTGGCTCTGGGATTTCGTCGCCTGAGCATTATCGACCTGGAAAACGGATCTCAGCCAATGTTTAATGAAGATGGAGAAGTAGGCATTGTATTCAACGGAGAGATCTACAACAGCCCGGAATTAAGAGAACGATTTCTGGCTAAGGGACATGTCTTCAAGAACAGTTCGGATACAGAGACGCTGATTCATGGCTATGAAGAATATGGTGAGAAACTGGTGCATGAACTGCGTGGAATGTTTGGATTTGCCATCTGGGATAATAAGAAAAAAAGACTGTTTATGGCAAGAGACTTTTTCGGAATCAAGCCAGTCTATTATGCAATGGTTCGCGGAAATCTGGTATTCGCATCTGAGATTAAGAGTATTCTGGAATTCCCGGGATTCAAAAAAGAAGTCAATAATGAGGCTCTGGAAGAATATCTGTCTTTCCAGTATTCCAATCTGACAGAGACCTTTTTCAAAGGAGTATATCGTCTCCTTCCAGGACATTATCTGACTTATCAGAATGGTGAGATGAATGTGACACAGTACTTCGATCCGACGCTGGAGCCTGTATCCAAGGACAGCCAGGAAGAGCTGGTAAAGAAACTGACTGATGTGCTGGAAGATTCTGTGGACAAGCATATGCTGGCAGACGTTGAAGTAGGTGCGTTTCTTTCCAGCGGTGTAGATTCCAGCTATATTGCTGCAAAATATTCTGGAAAGAAGACCTTTACGGTTGGATTCTTTGATAAGAATAATCAGTACAGTGAGACACAGTATGCAGAAGAATGTGCCAAGTTCCTGGGTCTTGAGAACTACAGTCATCAGATTACGGAAGAGGAATACTGGGGTGAGATGCCAAAGATCATGTATCATATGGATGAACCGCTGGCAGACCCGGCAGCTATTGCGCTGTATTTTGTAGCACGGGAAGCGGCAAAGCAGGTAAAAGTAGTCACATCAGGAGAAGGCGCAGATGAATTCTTTGGCGGATATACCATTTACAGAGAGCCATTGTCTCTGCGCTGGATGAGCTGGCTGCCGAAGAGCTGGAGAAAGAGCATGGCCAATCTGGCAGAGAAGCTGCCGGAAGGTATGAAGGGACGTAGCTATATTATCCGTGCCAGCAAGTCTGTGGAAGAACGGTTTATTGGAAATGCTAATATTTTCACTGAAGATGAACGGAAGAAACTGCTGAAGATAAAGACCAATGCACCTTCACCGGAAGCACTTCTGGCTGAAAAATATAAGAAGATGAGTAAATATGACGATACGACCAAGATGCAGTACATTGATCTGACTAACTGGCTTCCGGGAGATATTCTGTTAAAAGCAGATAAGATGAGTATGGCACATTCCCTGGAACTGCGTGTACCATTCCTGGATAAAGAAGTGTTCCAGGTGGCCAGACAGATTCGTACCAATATGAAGCTGAAGGATAAGACAACCAAGTTTGCATTCCGTCGTGTGGCTGAAAAATGTCTGCCGGAATTCACTACAAATAAGAAGAAACTGGGATTTCCGGTGCCGATTCGTGTATGGTTAAAAGAAGATACCGGATATGGAAAAGTAAAAGAAGCATTCCAGAGCCCGGCAGCAAAGAAATACTTCTATACCGAACCGATTATGCGCCTGCTGGATGATCACAAAAACGGAGTAAAAGACAACAGCCGTAAGATTTGGACTATCTATTCTTTCCTGGTATGGTATCAGGTATTCTTTGAAGATGAGAAGAAGGCTGCATAGGAGGATATATGACAAAAGAAGAATTTCAGAAGCTGGCAGAGAAGGCAATACTTCTGGACGGAGCCACCGGTTCGAACTTGTTCGTAATGGGGATGCCAAGAGGAATCTGTTCGGAAGAGTGGATTCTGGATCATCCGGATGTGTTGGTCGAACTTCAGAAGGCTTATGTAGAAGCTGGAAGCCAGATTCTGTGTGCACCGACGTTTGGCGCAAATCGTTTTAATCTGAGCAGTCATGGACTGGGCGCACAGGTAGAAGAGATGAATCATGAACTGGTAAAGATCAGTAAAAAAGCGGTGGATGGCAAAGCATATGTGGCTGGAGATGTGACGGCTATTGTGAAGATGATCGGTATGTCACCGGAAGCAACTTATGAAAAAGCCATGGAGCGCTATAAAGAGCAGATGAGATATCTGGTGGATGCAGGCGTAGATGTGATCCTGATGGAGACTATGACCAGCATGGATGAAGCGATGGCTGCACTGGAAGCAGCGCAGCAGGTATGTGATCTGCCGGTACTTTGCAGTATGACGATTGATGCAGATGGCAGCATTTACGCAGGCGGGCATATCTTCGAAGCGGCAGAAACCCTGCAGGAGATGGGAGCAGATGCCGTGGGCATCAATTGTTCCGTAGGTCCGGAACAGCTGGTATCTATCGTAGAAGGACTGAATCAGAGGCTTCATATTCCAATGATTGTTAAGCCCAATGCAGGTATGCCGAAGATCTCCGATACTGGTGAAGCAAGCTATGATATGACCCCGGAGCGTTTTGGAAGGAGCATGAAAGTGCTGCTGGAAAAAGGCGCAAAGATTGTAGGTGGATGCTGTGGCACTACACCGGACTACATTCGTGAACTGAAAAAAATAATATAAAGAATCACGAAAAGCAGATAATGGCATCGGGAAATGATTTCAGGATCAATCTCGATGCTCATTTTTTATCGATCAGATTCATATGGCGGATCAGCCGGATGCCCTCCCCGGTCTTTCTGCATGCATCGCTGAATGCTGTCACGGGAGGTACCCCAGTCTTTATCTCGATTTCGATAGTCATATTTTTCGGTAAACCATAACACTTCCTCTTCCAGACGCTTCAGATTTTCCTGCATGAGCTGAAAAAGTGCAGGATAGAAGGCGTCCTTTTCTTTATTTCCCAGCTTGCTGTCAGCCAGATCAGTCAGATCACCGAAGTGAGTCAGGCAGAAGCCTTTGCTGTGCTCAAAAAGTTCTTTAAAGGAAGGATCCTTTTTGTACAATTCAAAGAAAGTATCCAGATAACGTTCATAATCAGAACGGATATGGTCACAGATATAACAGCGGGAGGTCTGATTCTGCACCCACTGACCGATGGAAGTGGCGGGTGTATCTTCCGATCTGCTCTTTTTCAGCCGTTTCATCAGGCCGCTTTTCCCAGGAGTAAACTTCCTGATTTCAGTATCCAGATCTGCATTTAATTTGTGAAAATGGGTGCTCAGGATCAGAGCGGCGCCCAGGCGGTTGCCATAATCGTAAAGCTTCTTATAATGATGGCGGCAGAAACCGGCTGCATCAGTCTGGGAACGGATATCGTCTTCCATATAAGAAGCTCCGCTTCCCAGAACAAAATCAATGGAATGCTTCTCAATCTGACGTTCCAGAAAACAGAACGGACATTCATCTTCGGAACGGAAAGCATCCATCAGAGGAATGGTATAAATAGACTCTTTCATGACCGTATCTCCTTATTTTCTCATATAAAACCAGTATAGGCGAGTGTTGAAATTATTGCAATGAAATGTTATACTTAATAAATTATTGAGGAGTGTGGAAAAATACTTATGCATAACAATCGAATGCAGTCAGAGTTTGAACAAAAAGATGAGAACAGGCCTGTCAGGCTGAATAAATACTTAAGCGAAGCCGGAATTTGCTCCAGAAGAGAAGCAGACCGGCTTATTGAGATGGGAAAGGTTCTGGTGGATGGACAGGTGGCTGCCACAGGGCAGAAGGTGCTTCCGACTCAGAAAGTGATCGTGGAAGGACAGAGGGCAGAACGGGAAAAAGAGATGATCCTGTTGGCGGTGAACAAGCCACGGGGTGTGCTTTGCAGTACAGATGACAGGTGGGGGGATACTACCATTGATGCATTTTTGAAGTATCCGAAGCGGGTGTTCCCGATCGGAAGGCTGGATAAGGACTCTGAAGGTCTGCTGTTGATGACAAATCATGGAGATATTCTGAATAAAATCATGCGGGCGGGAAACTATCATGAGAAAGAGTATGAAGTAGAGATTGACCGCCCGGTGACGGAGAAGCTTATTCGAAAGATGCAGCAGGGGGTATGGCTGAAGGAACTGGAACAGATGACCAGGCCATGTGAAGTGAAGAAGATTGGGGAGAAGAAGTTCTCCATTATCCTGACCCAGGGACTGAACCGACAGATTCGCCGGATGTGCCAGACCTGTGGCTGTAAAGTGCTGCGGCTGAAGCGGGTGCGAATTATGAATATTACGCTTGGAAATCTGAAGACAGGGGAGTACCGGGAAGTGACCGATGCGGAAATAGAAGAATTATATGAAAGAATAAAGGAATCCAGATCATGAAAGACAGAATTGACGAATTACGGGAAATTATCAATTATCATATTGATCGTTATTATAATCAGGACGATCCGGAGATCACAGATTATGAATACGATATGCTGATGCAGGAACTGAAGAAGCTGGAAGCAGAGCATCCAGAGCGGATTACGCCAGATTCTCCCACACAGCATGTGGGTGGAACGGCTAAGAGAGAAGCTGGTGTGCTGGTGCGTCACAGAGTGCCGATGCTCAGCCTTCAGGATGTGTTTTCCAAAGAAGAAGTCATGCAGTTTGTGGAGAGTATGCAGCAGCAGTTAGATCATCCGGAATTTGTAGTTGAGACGAAGATTGATGGGTTGTCTATGGCGATTCGTTATACGGACGGTGTCATGACGACAGCCATTACCAGGGGTGATGGTATTATCCAGGGCGAGGATGTCACAGAGAATGCCAGGGTAATCAAAGATGTGAAGAAGAAGCTGAAGCATCCGATTCCATATATTGAGATTCGTGGGGAGGTTTACATGACCAATGAAGCCTTTGATGCAGTGAATGCAAAGCAGGAACTGCTGGGAAAGAAGACCTTTGCCAATCCACGAAACTGTGCAGCAGGAACTCTGCGTCAGCTGGACAGCAAGATCACGAAAGAGCGAAATCTGTCTATGTTTATTTTCAATATTCAGGAGACGCAGGGACGTACCTTTACAACCCATACAGAAGGGTATGAATATTTAAAGAGCAATGGTGTGAAAGTGATTGAAAATTATCAGGTCTGCACCACAGGAGAAGAAGTCTGGGAAGCGATTCAGAAGATCGGTGAGCAGCGTGGAAAACTGGGATATGATATTGACGGTGCAGTGGTGAAGCTGAATAATCTGCAGGACCGTGTGACGGTGGGGGAGACATCCAAAGTACCAAGATGGGCAGTGGCATATAAATATCCACCGGAGGAAAAAGAGACTGTACTGCGGGATATCGAACTGTCCGTAGGACGGACTGGAAGAATCACACCGACGGCGATTTTTGATCCGATTCGCCTGTGTGGTACCAGCGTATCCAGAGCTACACTGCATAACCAAGATTTTATTGATGATCTGGATATCGGTATTGGAGATACGATTGTAGTATATAAATCAGGAGAGATTATTCCGAAGATCAAGTCGGTGGTAAAAGAAAAACGACCGACAGGCACCGTCAGATTCCAGATCCCGGATCGGTGTCCGGTATGTGGAGCACCTGCAGTGCGGGAGAAAGAGACTGCAGATATCAAGTGTACCGGCATCAGCTGCCCGGCTCAGAAAGAACGCCATATTATCAATTTTGTGGGCAGAGATGCCATGGACATTAAGGGCTTTGGTGAGAATTATATTGTAGAACTGGTACGCCAGGGATATCTGGAAAATGTGGCAGATATCTTCACTTTGAAAAACTATCGGGATGAGCTGATCGAAAAGGGGCTGATCGGAAAGGAAAAAAATACGGACAAGCTGCTGACAGCCATCGAAGAATCCAAGAAAAAAGAGCCTCAGCATTTGCTGGCAGGGCTCGGCATCCCGAATGTAGGAAAAGCAACTGCAAGAGAGCTGATGCAGTATTTTGGCTCTATGGAGAAGCTGGAAGCGGCCACTGTGGAAGATCTGGAACAGGTACCGGATATTGGCCAGATCAGTGCATGCTCTATCTATGATTTCTTTGCAGATGAAGACAATCGCAGACTGCTGGAAAAGATGGCAGCAGAAGGCGTGAAGATGGAGACAGAAGTAACGTCAGAAGGCGGTGTACTGACGGGAAAGACTTTTGTAGTGACTGGAACGCTTCCGACAATGGGAAGAAAAGAGGCTACGGACAAGATCCTTCAGTATGGAGGAAAAACTGCCGGATCGGTTTCCAAAAAGACGGATTATGTACTGGCTGGAGAGAATGCAGGCAGCAAGCTGACAAAAGCACAGCAGCTTGGAGTTCCGGTGATTACAGAGGAAGAATTCCTGGATATGATCGGAGAAGCACACGAATAAAAGGCAGTTAAGAGAAAGAATCGAGGAGCTCGAGTGGAAAAGAAAAAACAGTTTTTGATGAAGCAGAAAGAGCATCTGAACCGCGGTAAAAGAGGCATTTTAAGCGTGATCTTTGGAAGAACCGGTATTTTGCTGATACTGATCCTGTTGCAGATCGGATTGCTGCTGGTTGGATTCCGTTTTTTGAGTAATTATGTATTTGCTATTTATGGCGGAGCGATGGTACTGGGGTTTTTGCTGTCCGTATATCTGATTAATCAGAAGGGGAATCCGGCATTTAAGATTGCCTGGATGGTACCGATCCTGACTGTTCCGGTATTTGGTGCATTGTTTTATCTGTACTTTCATCTGCAGATGGAGAGCCGTCTGCTGAATCAGCAGGTGGTAAAGGAAGTAGCCAGAACGGCAGAGCTTTCGGAACAGAAGGAGGAAGACCGTGCAGCGCTGGAGAAAGAGTCCCCTCAGGTAGCGAATATGGTATCTTATCTGAGAAAGGTGAGCAACAGTGCTGTGCATACGAATACTACGGCGAGCTATTATCCCAGTGGGGAAAGTGCATTTGATGTGATTTTAAGAGAACTTTCCGCAGCAAAGCACTATATTTTTATTGAGTTTTTTATTGTAGATCAGGGATATATGTGGGAGACCATATTGGAGATTCTGCGTGCAAAGGTGAAAGAGGGAGTGGAAGTGCGGATCATGTATGATGGCATGAGTGATTATTTCAGGCTTCCGATTCACTATGCCAGACACCTGAATGAAGAAGGAATCAAGTGTCAGGTATTTTCACCAATTGTGCCGCTGCTGTCTACTGTGCAGAACAACCGGGATCACAGAAAGATTATGGTGGTGGATGGTCACACTGCATTTACCGGTGGAATTAATCTGGCAGATGAATATATCAATCAAAAGGAGCGGTTTGGCTACTGGAAGGATGCCTGCCTGATGCTCAAAGGGGATGCAGTCCAGGACTTTACCCTGATGTTCCTGCAGATGTGGAATGTGGTAGAATACGTGAAGCTGTCACGGGCAGAAAGGGAGAATGCGCAGAATCATCTTCTGGATGAATACCGCAGATATATTCAGATGCCGATTCCAAAGTGTGAAGAAGCAGGGAAAGGATTTGTCATACCATATGATGATAATCCACTGGATGATGAACAGGTAGGTGAACTGGTATATCTGGATATCCTGAATACTGCGAAAAAATATGTACATATTATGACTCCGTATCTGGTGTTGGATCATAATATGATGGTAGCGCTGACTTATGCAGCCAAGCGAGGGGTGGATGTGAAGATTATCATGCCCCATATTCCGGATAAAGAATACGCATTTATACTGGCTCGTACGTTTTATAATGAACTGCTGGAAGCAGGAGTGGAGATCTATGAATTCCTGCCAGGTTTTGTACATTCTAAAATATTTGTTTCGGATGATGAAAAAGCGGTAGTGGGAAGCATCAATATGGATTTCCGCAGTATGTATCTCAGCTTTGAATGCGCAGCATTCCTGTACAGGAATAAAGAGATTCATACTATAGAAGAAGATTTCCAGAATACATTGAAAGAATGCGAGAAGGTTACAGGAGAAGTATATCGAAGTCAGCCGTTATGGAAAAAACTGGCGGGCAGCCTGCTGAGACTGTTTGCGCCGTTGATGTAAGTAAAAGAATGGAGAATAGAAATAATGCCAATTAAAGTACAGGGCGAGCTGCCCGCAAAAGAAATCCTGGAACGGGAGAATATATTCGTCATGGACGAGAACCGGGCGATCCATCAGGATATCCGTCCGATTAAGATCGCCATATTGAATCTGATGCCACTGAAAGAGGAGACAGAGCTGCAGCTGCTGCGTTCTCTGTCTAACACACCGCTTCAGATCGATGTGACATTCTTGATGGTGAAAGGGCATGAATCTAAGAATACTTCCACCAGCCATATTAATAAATTCTATGAGACCTTTGATTCAGTGAGAAAGGAAAAGTTCGATGGAATGATCATCACCGGTGCGCCGGTGGAACAGATGCCATTTGAAGAAGTAGACTACTGGGAAGAACTGACTCAGATCATGGAATGGACGAAGACTCATGTGACTTCCACCATTCATCTGTGCTGGGGGGCTCAGGCAGGGCTCTATTATCATTATGGAATCAGGAAGCGTATGCTGGATCATAAGATGTTCGGTCTGTTCTGGCACAAAGTCCTGAACCGGAAGATTCCACTGGTACGTGGATTTGATGATATGTTCCTGGCACCACATTCCAGACATACCGAGACACCGATTGAAGAGATTCGGAAATGCAAGGATCTGATCATACTGGCAGAATCTGAAGAAGCAGGTGTATTCCTGACTATGACACAGGACGGACGCCAGATCTTCATCATGGGACATCCGGAATATGATCGTGTGACACTGGATGGGGAATATAAAAGAGATGTCAGTAAGGGACTGCCAATCGATCTGCCGAAAAATTATTACCGGGATAATGATCCGCAGAATGCACCATTGCTGATGTGGCGAGCACATGCCAACAATCTGTATACCAACTGGCTGAATTATTACGTATACCAGATCACACCATATAACCTGATGGGAACACCGGATTTTACAGGGAAAAACGCCGAAAATAAGGGAAAATAGAGAAACGGGAAAATCACATAGCGGTTGCTTACGTAGAAGATCGGAGACGGTCTTCTTTTTTGGGGATGTTTTCAAATCATCTTTGAGAAAAAGAGGCGATTATCCTGCAGTTGGCTTGCCTTTAATCTCGTCATCCGTGTAGGGGAATTGAATAGGCAAGCCCATTTTTTTAAAGCGGTGATGCTTTTTCTTGTGTAAAGTGGAGTTAGGAAGTATAATAAAATCAGTTCTTTTACATAATTTTAAAAGCTATAATAAGGAAATCGGCAAAACAGATGAAAGTCTGGGACGCAAAGCTACAGGGCCTGTAAAATGGCAGCCAGTTGCATGAAATGAGGGGGCACTGTCTGTTTGGCAGTGCTTTTTTATATAGAGGATGCAAGGACAATCCCGATCATTGCCATGACAGCAAATGCTTTTGTGGAAGACAGGAAAAGGGCATTTGATGCCGGCATGAATGGACACATTGCAAAACCGATTGATATGGAGAAACTGAGAGCGGTCATTTTTTCTGTATTGAATAAACAGGAAAACTGACAGACTGGGAAGAACAAAAGATTATGTTTGAGCATTTTTGCAATTATTATGCTGCTTTTTGTATCAGCTTCTGTTTATGCGTCTGAAATGAAAAGTGATGAGAAAACAACTCAGGCAATGGAGGAAGAAAATAAAACGGTGAGAGTTGGCTATTTCCCATATGCCAATTTTCAGGAAAGCGGTTATGGGGAACATAAGCAGGGGGCAGGCTATGAGTATCTTCAGAAAATTTCTTATATAACCGGCTGGAAGTATGAATATGTTTATGGTTCATTTAAAGAGTGTCTGGATATGCTGGCAGATGGAGAAATAAATATACTTGGAAGTGTCAGTTATACACAGGAAAGAGCAGAATCTATTGATATGAGTATTTTAATATCTGTCATCACAAAATATATAGAACAATGATTCATTTACCATGGCGGATGCTGCAACACTATATACAGCAGGTTTTTGTGACTGGTTTGATAATGAGAGAATTCGAATTTGGAGGTAAAATTATATGATACAACTTGATAATTTTGTTAGTATGATGACAGGACACTTTGATAACAAAGAGCAATTTGATATGATGCAGGCTACAGGAAAAATATATCCTTATGCGGAACATGTAAATACCGTTTGTAATGATAAAATAAAAAATCTTCCTAAGGATTTCAATGGTAAATTTGTTGTTGAAGAAAGTTATTATGAGACCAATGGCAAACGCCATGCGTCACCACATCTTTTTCTTATTACTGAAAATGAGGAGGGGATTCTGCTTTCCTCATATGAAATTCCAGAAGGAGAAGACAAAAATACATTTTCATACAAGACTATGAAAAATGTAGATTATAGTGAATTGAAAAAATCCGAAAAGTTTACTCCAGCACTTTATCATGAAAAGAATGGCGTTTGGGAAGGGGGCAGCACAAGCCAGTTTTCACCAGTCATGACATTTAAGCTTTGGGAAAGGTTTTCTAATAGTTTTTTGGAAGTATCTGAAAGCATGGAAATTAATGGGAAGAGGACATTTGGATATGATGATCCAATCGTATATAAGAGAGTAAGAGCTGGCGTTGAAAGCAAATACAATAGTCAGGGACAAAGGGAAAGCTGAAAGAAGTTTTGAGGTTCTCATGAGAGTTGATAATAAGCCCTTTTTGTGCTATCTTATAAGTATAAACTGATAATTGCGAAACAAGTTCGTAATCTTTATTTTAACAACAAAAATGCCGTATTTTGATATGCTCCCCATATGGTAGACAATGGAAATATCCAAAATCTATCATATGAGGAGTATTTTTATGTCTAAAAAGAAATATAGCAAGGAATTCAAATTGAAGGTGTTAAAGGAACATGAAGAGGGAGCTTCTTTTT
>NZ_JAOQKE010000011.1:88828-90130 GCF_025567005.1 Muricoprocola aceti | reverse complement strand
CCTAGTATAATAATGATGTAGTCAATGAAGACTACTTGATTAACAAGTTTCTATAAATCAGATAACAGAAGAGGGTGTTCTTCCTTCATCAGATGTTATCTTAAATAATTATCATGTCTGACGGTTCCTGATAGACACCAGTTAAAACATAAGGTATTATCTCGTAGGATAGGACAAAGAATGTTCAACTCCTTGGGATGCTGAATCATCAGCAGATACCTACAAGAAAGTCAATTAGTCCATTCGACAGGGTTTTATGTTTTAGCTGGTTGGGAGCCGGAAGGCCATACCCGAATAACGCGCTAGGTTGTGTACCTGCCAGATTGGAAATGGATTCCTATCAGAAAGGAGCTTTTGCTCATGTCAAACAATGTTATTTTTAATCTTGATGAATTATTCATCTCTGTTGGTATTGATGTCGGTGCTGACTTCTCCTGGATGTCTATTGCACTTCCAAACCAACAGTTAGTAGGAAAGCCTTATAAAATCTTACATAGTAGTATGAATTCCCTTACAACTGCTGTTTCTAAAATAAAAGAAGCAGAAGAGTTGTATTCTTTGGAAAGTCGCATTTTCCTGGAATCCACGGGAATTTATCATTACCCACTCTTCTGCTATCTTCGTGATAAGGGTTTTAACTGCTCGGTTATAAATCTGATATTGTCAATATTGGTTGACACATTTATCTCAAAGATATCACTGCCTATGCAGCCAGTCCCAGAGATTCGTAGTATCTCTGGCGCTTGATCATCGGAGGAAGCCCACCGTTAGCAGAGCAGATCCTCCTGTTATTCCAGTAACTGATGAAATATCTCCAAATGAGAACCTTCAGTTCCTCTGTGGTCATAGTCTCCGTATTGTAGCGGTCATAGAGAAGCTCGCTTTTCATTCTGGCCCACATGCTTTCGCATCGGGCATTATCGTGGCACCTGCCACCAGCACTGTTCATGCTTTGAATAATACCGTATTTAGCAAGAACCTTACGATAGGTTTCACTGGTATATTGTGTTCCTCTGTCAGAGTGTACAATAGCCCCTCTCAGATCAGGATATGCCAGATAGGCATTATCCAGGGTATGCTCGCACAAAGTTGCTTTCATGTTGGTTTCCATTGCCAGACCAAGGACACTGGAATCAAAGCAGTCAAAGATAGCTGAAACATATAATTTTCCATCTTTAGCCTTGATTTCGGTGATGTCAGTTACACATTTTTCAAGTGGCTTATCGGATTTGAAATCTCGCTTCAGAAGATCCTCTGACTTACGAGCTTCCCGATCCGCCTTGGTAATACCATTCGGCTTAC